>JBILRJ010000192.1:0-5872 GCA_044372695.1 Spirosomataceae bacterium | reverse complement strand
CAGACAAGAACATATTTAAAATTTTTATAAGCTTTTCTTCATGAAAACTACTATGTATTCTATTTTAAATCATTGTTTTTGAATCTTTATACTTTGGTTATGGTAGTCTATTATGTCTTGTCTGAAGTTAACTAAAATTGGTTGGAGCATAACTATTACAAAAAAACATGATTCTGGGTTTTATTCAGATCTAAACTCATTTAATTTATCTGGATATAAAAACGTATTAAATCATCTTAATACAATTGGGATTTTTATGAGCCAAGTAAATGAGAATTATACTAATAATACTTTTTTTTTACGGCATGATGTCGAACTATCCTTACAAAACAGTAAGAGTATGTTCGAAATCGAGAAAGAATTAGGGGTTTTTGCACACTACTATTTTCGTACAAACTCTCCTTCGTATAGGTTAGGCAGTCATGAATTTCAGCAGCTGATTCAAGAAATTAAAAATTACGGGTCAAATATAGGTTTACATTTTGAACGAATAGATGAGAAAAAATCTTATAAGTATGAATTTGATAAACAAATTGATATCTTAGAAAATTACATAGAAACGGAAATAGTACATTATAGTCCTCACAATCCTGGCACTATTCACAATTTACAAACTTCCATCTCGCCAAAATTTATTAATGCTTACTCCTATATTATCGATAAGAATTTTGGATATATATCGGATTCAAATGGCGTATGGATTCAAAGCTATCTCTCAGACTTCTTACAACACATGGGACAAAAACCGTACCAAATTTTAATTCATCCAGAATGGTGGGGCGCTGCATATTCTGAACCTTTGACTAGGGTAATTGAGATATTTACACAGAATTATTCAAGGAACCTATATGATCAGTTAAACGAACTTATAAAAACCGGGAGAATCTCGAAAGATGAAATAATTTTATTTGAAAATAAATTAAAATCTATAGAAAGTGTACTCTCGGAAGTGTACAAGTAATTTGCTAATTCGATTTGGTGATATAGGCGGACTAAAGGTTTTAATTAATGAATGTAAGCTATTTGATATCACAGGTAAGGGAGTAGTTCTGTCAAGAAAAAATTGGTATACGCACCCATACACTAGCCTAAAAGAAATTATGAAAAAGGAAAAATGATAGTTGGCATTCACCAACCAAATTTTCTGCCATGGCTTGGTTTCTTCAATAAAATAGTCCAATCCGATGCCTTTATCTTGCTTGATGATGTTCAATTTCCTAAAACTGGAGGTGTATGGACTAACAGACATTTGGTACTAGATAATGGAATCAAAAAATGGCAGACTATTCCTATATCACGGAATTTTTCTGGTACAAAGAAAATTAATGAGATTAAATTTGCTGAAAACATGAATTGGAAGGAACGATATTTAAAAAAAATCATTCATTGCTATTCGGAATCTGAATATTTCTTAGAAAACTACGATTTTCTCCAAAATTCCTTCGCTTATGAAACAGAGTTTTTAAGCGAGTTCAACATGTATTTGATCCAGGCTGTTTTGACGGTGTTAGATATACCAGCAACTACCTTGGTTAAATCATCTACCTTGAATAAAACTGGTAAATCGAGTGAATTACTATGCTCACTCGCTAAAGCTGTTGGAGCGGACTTTTACCTTTGCGGGGGTGGTGCAGAAGGATATATGGATGATTCCGTGTTTGCCTCGAATGAAGTTGATATACTTTATCAAAATTATAATGCACCTAGTTACTCACAAATAAATACCAAAGAATTCATCCCTGGCCTATCAATCATTGACGCAATGATGAATTGTGGTTTCAAAGAAACAAAAAAGATAGTGTGTGGAGAGACTAATGTTTAGGAAACGTAAACGCTCGATACTCTTTGTAAACCCAGATTATCATTGCACGTTTTTCTATCAACAGGAACTTAAAAAATTAGAATGGAGGGCTGATATTTTAGTTTTGGACTCATACCCAGATAAACTTTTATACGACGCAAAACGAGTGATCAAAACGCATAGAATTACAAGTAAGTCTTCAATTAATTATATGTTATGGATATTAAGTAACTTTTTTAAGTATAAATATATTGTTTATTATGGTAAGCCAATAGATTTTGGAAGATATTTTGGAAGATTTATTCTGAAATCAAGCATTGAACCAGTGCTATCGATTATAAAATTTTTTGGGACTAAAATAGTTTATTTGCCAGCGGGATGTAATGATGAATTCACTCAAGAAGAATTTATAAAATTTGACCGCGGTAATGTATGCGGTAACTGTGGTTTTTTTGATAATTGTGATGATAAAATCAATAAAAGAAATTTGCGAATAGTAAAGCGATACGCTGATTTAATAATCGGTAGCGGTTTTACTAAGCCTCATATCAAAAATCAAAAAAATATAAAATGGAAGTCATTCGATTTAGATGCGTTTAATCCAAACATCAAAGTTCCAAATAAATATTTGATACCAAAATCAAATACATTCAAAATTTTGCACTCTACAAGCTTAGAAGGTAGAGATTTGAATGGCAAAAACATTAAAGGTAGTGATTACATTGTAGATGCAGTAGAACGCCTAATTGGCGAGGGCTTCAATTGCGAGTTAATCAGAATCACGGACGTAACCTCAGTAAACATGAAGTACATTCAAGTGCAATCTGACTTGATAATTGATCAATTAATTTATGGCCATTGGGGTTCAACTTCTTTGGAAGGAATTGCGCTGGGAAAACCCGTGATATGTTATTTTAATAAAGAATGGAAAGAAAATTATATTGATTTATTGAACATTCAAGTCTGGCCTTTTATTGAAGCAGATACCGATAGTATTTATACTGTATTAAGAAATTTACTGACCAATCCTGTTGAACTGAAACGATACTCAGAGAAATCGTTAGATTTTGCACACAAATACCTTGATATAAAGATAAATGCTGAAGAGTTTATTCAAGTTCTCAGAAAACTATAGAAGAAAAATTATTTTTTATATTTACCTATGGCGTAGATATCACATCCAAAATATTTTGAAAAGTATCTTAGAAAAAAATTTCTGGACAGGAATCGACTAAATACTGGGACTTTATGGAAATTGTTTAGTGAAACTTTATAACTAATGTCCGTATTTTGCAAGAAAAGCTTCCTTGAGCTAAAGTCAGTATGTGGAGCTGGATCTCCATGTTGATTTGAATCTGCTTTACCTCTAATTTTAACGTCTACTTCATTGAAATGTAATTTTTTATATTTACCTTTCATTAGTGTTTGAAAAAACTCTTTTAAAGTTCTGAATGGATGCTTAATAATTCGTCTAGGTTGAAAAGCATAATAAACCATGAGTAAGGTAGTTCCATTCTTTTCAAGTAGTGATTCAACTTTTGCGATACTTCTAGGTAGGTCACCTGTATGATGTAATGAACCAATTGCAATTATTACATCAAAATTATTCTCTGGCTTGTAGTCGAAAATACTTTTACAAACAAAATTTACCTTCTCATTTAGGGGAATCGTTTTACTTACAAAATCAATTGCTCCAGGAGCAACATCGATACAAGTAAGCTTTTTAGCTTTTTTTGAGATAAGTCGAGTAACAGATCCCATACCAATTCCTATTTCAAGTACATTACTATTTTTTAGGTCAATTTCTTCAAGTAATAAAAGCATCTGTCCCGCAAGGCTCACTCCAAAAATTGGCATTTGCTTGATCGACAACGTAATCACTCATGTTAGCCCCTTATTTATTTTCAACTATATCATTAATAATTTTAAGAAGTGACATTTCATCGCTCTTGGCTAAAATTGATAATTCTGAGAGAGTAGCATCTAAGTTAATTTTCCCAATTGAGTTAAAATCAAAATAGAATTCATCATTTTGGACTTCTGGTGCACAACTTTTCGCCTTAGCCAGCTTTGGTGTGAGATTTCCCCCCTTGCGCTTAATCAAATGCTCAGCAAAACCTCGACTATTATTCAAATCACCAAGTATATGTTTAATAAGTAAGTATTCCTTAATTAATCTAATATTCATCAGCATGTACCATTTGAATTTATCAATTCTTAAAAATCTTTTAAATTCTTTTGCAATTTCTATTTTTTTCATTAAAATGAAGTAATATGTCACCTTAGCAATCTTATTCTTAATGTTTAAATGAATTTTTTTCGGTAACCAACATTTTACAAATTTGATAAATTTTCTATTTAATCTAGACCCACTTGAAAATTGTATAGATTTTTTCTCTGGCGAAATCAACTCTGTACTGATATCACCTAGTAAATATGAGATTTTGTCTTCAACTAGCGCAACGAAGGATTTATAATGATATTGATCATTTCCTAAAATTTTTGCCTTAGAAAGATCTACTCGCTTTTGACCTTCTCTCGTTTTAGAAAATTCAATAATGTCAGGTAACTCTTCAAGATCATTCCCTACTTGACTGTAAGTTCCATCTATTGGAATTTGTGAGTACTCACCTGGTGTTATGGCTAGATAATTACCGGCAGCAACATTATCAAAGTACCTTGGTGAAATAACTTGATATTTAAGTTGAACGGGTTCTCTACGAAGATCTAGATCTACAGAATTTGTTTCAACCCAGCTTTCAATGAACTTTCCATCAAAATCAATATAGTCTGAACCTGAGGGTGTGATTATCGAGACTTTGGCCTGAAGTAAAAGATTAAACCAATCATCTCCGTATACCCTGGAGTTTTCCGAGCTACTTACAGATATATTGTATTTTTGCATCTTTGGGTTTGCGGAAATAACTTCTTGAATTTGCCCTTTTAATGCTGAACTTTTTCCCATCCACATAGGTAAAATTCGACCTCTATAAACTAAGTCTAGTTCTCTGTCAACCAAGAAAATATTCTTCTTAGATAATTTAATATGCTTTTCTGAAACATAACCGGTTAATACAGTACTTACTGTAAAATTTCTGATTTTAGAAGGATAAAATGCTTCATGTAAATCTTCATTGGCCACAGAAAATAAATGTGATATCTCAATTTCGTTAAGAAACCTCAACCTTTCATTCACAGACCTTTGCTCATCTTGCACCATAGCTATTTTTACACCTTTAAAATCCTTAATTTTCAAACTAGAAATTGCTGAAATTGGCAGATGGTAGCGATAGGGATACGCAATGCATGAATAATGAATTATTAATGCATCAAAATTTTTGATATCTTGATAAATTTCACCCTTACTAAGTGTAACCAAAAAATAATTGTAACTCCCATACTTTGAAAAACATTCAATAGAATCATTTACGGTAGCAGCTGTCCCAGTATTCAGAGCCGAAATTACACCGATATTCAATCTTGACCTTTTCCATGTTTGGTTATGGATTTAATTATGCTATCGAGATTATTTAAAGTCCAATTTATTGTAAGGTCTAATCCTAAGGAAAGCGGAATTTCCGGCTTAAATCCTAGATTATAAAATATTTTACTTGCATCGCCTAATCTTCGCCCGCTATTATCCCAAGATCTTTTACTCTGGTGATTAACTATAGACTTAGATTCAGTTTTATTCATTATTAATTTTAAGAGATCACCAATTATCATTTCTTCTCCAGACGCTATGTTATAAACTGAACCGTTTTCCCCATCTAAAGCTGCTATCACAACGGCTCTCGCTACATCTTCTACATATATAAAGTCACGTGATGCATTTTCAGCCGCAAAAATGTCTATTTCATAATTATTCAAAGCTTTGTAGATAAATGTTGGGATGACATTTCTCCATATTGTGTTTTCAGTTCCTCTCCAAATCCCAGCTCCCAATATTTCTCTGGGCCCATATATGTTTTGAAATCTAACCCTAACTATGTTAAGCCCAAATTGATTTGAATAGTACTTGCAATACATTTCACCAGTTATTTTCGATATTGAATAAGGACTATCGTGCGA
>JBILRJ010000191.1:0-5907 GCA_044372695.1 Spirosomataceae bacterium | reverse complement strand
GCCAAGCTTTTGAGGTAAATGGAAAAACCTATCCAGCCGGAACTTATGTGGTCAAAACCAATCAAGCATTTCGGCCGCATGTAGTCGATATGTTTGAACCACAAGACCATCCCAATGATTTCCAATACCCAGGTGGCCCTCCAGTTCGCCCTTATGATTCTGCAGGCTGGACACCCGCCTTTACCATGGGCATCCAATTTGATCGAATTTTAGAGGAGGTAAATGTGGCGCTTGAAACAATTCCCTACGGACAAATTCAAAAATTAAATGCTCCATTTGTAGCTTCAGGAGCATACTATTCCTTCCCTATTTCAGACAATGCATCATTTACCTTGGTCAATGATTTGCTCAAAGCTGGCCTTGAGGTGACCAAAAGCAAAGAGTTATTTTTTGTGCAAAATAGCTCAATCGCCAGCAACATCCTTGCTAAAGCGGGTGTAAAAACCAATTCCTTGGCCACATTACCCAAAGAAAAAAGCCAAAAATTAGGGACTAAAAGAGTCGGATTATGGGATATGTACGGAGGATCGATGCCTTCGGGTTGGTTGCGTTGGATATTGGAACAGCATCACTTTGATTTCCAACTTGTATTTGCCAAGGAAATCGACAAAGGAAATCTGCGTTCAAAATTTGATGTACTTATATTTGTTAAAGGAGCCATTCCAGGCCTAAAAGCTGATGCACAAAATGCCATGGCATCAAAGGATACCTTGGATAAAGACGTCCCATCTGAATACTTAGCGACCACAGGTAAAATAACTGCCTCAAAATCCATTGCTGCTTTGAAAAATTTCTTGGAAGAAGGTGGAGATATCATTACCATCGGATCCAGCTCCAACTTGGCTTATCATTTAAATTTACCTGTTAAAAATGCTTTGGTGGAAATGGTTGCAGGCAAAGAGCGTGAATTACCCGGTGAAAAATTTTACATCCCGGGCAGTGTCATGCAAGTAGCGGTCGATCAAAGTGTGGAAGCGAATGCGGGAATGAGTCCCACGGCTGATGTTTATTTTAGTGCAAGTCCGGTCTTTAAATTATCTGCGGAGTCCATTGCACATGGAGAAATCATTCCCTTGGCATGGTATGCTTCAGATAAAACTTTGCGAAGCGGATGGGCCTATGGGCAAACCTATTTACAGGATGGAATAGCCGCTTTTCAAGCAAAAGTTGGTAAAGGTAATTTATATGTTTATGGTCCGGAAGTTACCTTTAGAGGCCAAACGCATCAAACCTTCAAAATGGTATTTAATCAACTCTTTAAGAAAAGTGAATAATGCGAAGCAAGGGTTGAATTAAGTACTTATCTCAACCCTTGATTCGCATCAATAATAAAAAACAATTTACCTGTATGTTGGTTTAAATCAAAAAGCCAAAAGACATGAAAAGAAAAGAATTTTTATCGACCATTACGGGTGGCATTACTGCTACTTGTGTAGCATGCCTTGCGGCAGCTTGTTCGAAAGAAGAAATGGTAACGCCGACCTCTGGCGGATCATCCACAACACCGTCACAAGGTTCCACCCCCATAACGGTCAATTTATCCACCGAATTACGCGCAGTGAATGATTTTATCGCAAAAAGTGGGGTCATCGTTATTCGTACTTCAGCAGGAAATAATGCCAGCAATTTTCTTGCTGTTTCCTCGGCTTGTCCACATGCGGGTGCAACAGTAGAATACAACAATTCCAGATCCACTTTCTTTTGTTCGGCACATGGTTCGGCATTTGCTTCTGATGGTGCATTAGTTACTGGCCCAGCCACAAGAGGTCTTAGCAAACTATCTGTTGAAATTACGGGAAGCAATTTAGTGGTAAAAACCTAATAACACCGAGAAGCTCAGCCTACGATATCTGTAAATTATTCGCAATACTGCGAATCAAAGACTATAAAATCTAATTTTCAATTTTCGTCTTACCGCTTTTTGTCTATTTGCATCCGTGTCTAAAAGGAATTTGACAACAATTTCGTCACTTCATTAACTCCTTTAAATAAAAACTCGGATTTACACCGATGTACTTTTTGAATGCCGCATAAAAAGTCGAACGATTTACAAAACCACTTTGATACATAAATGTCTCTAAAGTGTACTGATCAAACGCATCACGTTGTTGTAAAAAATGATGTATGCGTAATCGATTAATTAGCTCTACAAAAGAAATGCCATAATAAGTTTTGATGATTTTGGATAATTTGACGGGGGGAATATTGACTGCCTCGGCCAATCGAGCTAAATCAAAATCAGCTTGCAGGTAAGCTTCCGATATTTTCAGCTGTTGATCAAACCTCAAAGCCTCTGCATCTGACTGAAATTGGGTTAGCAAAGTAGGCAACAATTCCGCTAAACTTGGTAAGGTATGGCCCGTGGGTATAATGCAACCGTCCATGTTTTCTTGGACATTTGGCGAATTGATAAAATATGTAAACAACAAGATTCCTAAGATGCATTTAATGGCCTGAGAGGGTGGGTCAAAGGAATTATTCATAAACAAATTCACATACTGATACATTTGAAGTAAAAAATAAATGGTCACCACACCACTCAATAAATTCAACCAAATCAAAGTTTGTTTATTGATCTTAGCAAATTCTACTCCCCTCTTTTTTTTGTGGTAATAAATCAAAAAACAACTAGCCAAGCCATACCCAATTCCCACCAAAATAGATGTAGGCTGCACAAAACCTGCGGGTAACCATCCGGCCGCAGTGGAAATAAAATAAGCATTTTGATGATAATAATGATCCAGAATAGATTTCTTTTCGTTAGCAGATAACAATAAATCTGGAAAAATTCCCACGAAGATCAGTACCGGAAATACAAAATGAAGATATTCCCAAGCATTGGAGTTGGCTTTGGGATTGACCATTTGTTTAACGTAGAGAAACAAAACAATGGGTAAAAATGCCCGGACAATGTTTGGCGTTCGTAAAAGAAAAAGCATTTGGTAAATGTGCTTAGAGGTTAGCGCATAAATGTAAAATTCAAGATATACCAATGCAAATATGATGAAAATCAAACCATAAACCTGCGGTATTTGCCTAAATCGGACCCACAAATAGGTGATAAATAACACTCCGAAACCGCTGGTCAAAAAAGACAAATAAGGAATTAATTCGAACATAGAACTAGGCAGTAAATAAACAGAAACATGCTTGAAAAATAAATTTAGACAAAAAACCCATTAAAATGGACAAAGAAAAGATAAAAAAACATGTTTGAAAAATCCGATCATGGGATATTCGTAGAAATTATATCATATCACAAAAACCCCAAATTTCTATGAAAAAATTACTTCTTTTATTGATCTTGTGCGCAAGTTCTTTTCAAATGATGAGCCAAGCTAGCACCGCTAATTTCATGTATTACAAAGTAAAAAGTGGACAAAGAACTGCTTTCAATGAAGCACTGAAAATCCACGTAGCCAAATATAGAAAAGTAGGAACACCCTATGCTTGGTCGATTTACAATCTAACTGGAGGTAGTCATCACAATGAAATCATGGCTTTCTACAATGCTGGTTTGAGCTGGGCACAGCGTGATGAATTGAGCAATTTGCCGACATACACCGAAGCGGCCAACGATTTTTACTTGAAAGTTTCTCCCTATTTAGAAGGAGTAACTGGTGGCGAAATTGTTACCTATCAGCCAGACTACAGCAATTCAAGTCCAAAAGAGTCAAGTAGTAAAATGCGTTCCAACATATTGACCTTGAAATATGCTCCCGCACAAGAGTTTTGGGATGTATTAAAACGACTTCCAAAAGCATGGGATAAAGCGGGAATCAAAGTAGCTACTTACCAAACTTCTGGCATCTCCCGAATCATCTTTTCTCGTCGATTTCCAAATGGATGGAAGGAATTGGATGAACCAAGTAAGTTGAAAGCGGCCTATGATGAAGTTTATGGTAAAGGGGCCTATGACAAAGACATCGCCATCATGCGCAATTACGTGGTTGAAAATGAAACAGTGTTTTTGACCCTTCAACCAGATTTGTCCTCTAAATAAATAAGCATGGGCTTGGATTTATTGAGTCCAAGCCCATGAATTACTTTACTAACTGAATCCACCCAATGGAAGTACATCATCCCCACCACGCTCCCAAAAATTGGAAAGAATATATTAGCGAATTTTTCATGCTTTTCCTGGCCGTTTCCATGGGCTTTTTGGTGGAAAATCAGCGAGAACACTTTGTTGAAGGTCATCGAGCAGAAGAATTAGCACAAGCGCTATTGAAAGATTTAGTGGCAGATTCCACCGATTTCAACCGATTCATTCAACAGCGAACCACAGAACGAAAATCCATTAACATGGCGATTGACATCATAGATAAACATGGTATTGCAAGTAAAGATTCTGTACTCTATTACCATTTCATTAATGGCGTGTTTGTATGGCGTCATCCTGAATTCCGATCGGCCAATTTAGATCAAATCATTAGTTCTGGATCGCTCAGATACTTTAAAAATGACACCCTCATTCAAAGTATTTCGGAGCTCAAAATGGAACTCAAAAAGGTTGAATTTCGACAAGATAGAGAAAAAGAATATTTCTATTCAAACATCCAACCCTGGGTAACTAAGCATTTGGAACTTGCCTATATGGACCAACACAGAAAGGGTATATCTAGAACAAAAACGCTGCAAATTTTAAACTCCCAACCAAGTAGCCTATCTACTAAACCATTTTTTATTCAAATCAATGATCCTTCTACAGCCCTAGATATAGGAAATAAACTTCGAGCACAAGATTTTTTATACAGTGTTACAGAAGTCAATTATTACAAGTCCTACCAAAAAAAGGCGCTTGAAGTTGCCCAACAAATTCGCAAAAAATTCCCTTTATGAAATTACTAAACTACCTTAAAATAGTACTTCTTTTTTCCCTTCAGATAGCCTATTTCCCACTAAATGCGCAAATAAACAAGATCGTCTCCGATTCGATTCAATCCCAAATATTGAATGAAACAAGAAAATTTCAAGTGTACCTACCCAAAGAAATCTTAGACAAAAATCAAAAACAAACGCATTATCCTGTTCTTTATGTTTTGGACGGCGAAAGTTATCTCTTACCCATTTCGGGGATGATGCAATATTTAACAGAAGCCAATGGAAACAGAATCTTTCCAAAAATGATTGTCGTTTTTCTATATAATACAAATCGCACCAGGGATCTGACTCCCTACCCTACACCAGAGTCCGTATTCTTACCCAAAGTAATGGCCGATCAAACAGGCGGTGGAGAAAAATTCATTCAAGTACTGGAAAAAGAAATCTTTCCTTACATAGATGCCAAATACCCAACGAGTAGCTATCGATCCTTGATAGGACATAGTTTTGGAGGAATTTTTGCATTGTCAGTTTTAGCCAAGCATGCTCACCTTTTTGAGGATTACCTTGTCATGGATCCAAGCCTCTGGTACGACCATCAAAAATTTGCGAAAGACGTCTGTGAAAAAATTAGTCAATCTCCATTAAAAGGGAAATCGCTGTATGTATCCATTGCCAATACAACCAATGAAAAAGACATAAATAAGGTAATAAAAAACAAAGCGACCTTTGCCCAGCATGAAAAAAGCATCCTTCAATTTTGCCAAAAAATGCAGGTAAATAAATCCAAATCAATTCAATTTTCTTATCAGTACTTTCCCAACGATGACCATTCCTCTGTTCCTTTTATCAGCATTTACGAGGGATTAAGAACGGTCTTTAAAAATTATCAGTTAAGTCCTTACGAAACCATAAACCCCCATTTTGACCCAGTAAAAAGAATTCAAGAACATTACGAAAAACTGGCAAAAAAAATTAAAACTCCCTTACAAGTTTCTTCGGAAGAATTAGAATACTTTATCCAAATGTCTGAAATCAATCAAAATTATAAAGCAAAAGACCAACTGAAAAGTCTTTATCAAC
>JBILRJ010000018.1:0-21587 GCA_044372695.1 Spirosomataceae bacterium | reverse complement strand
CTAGTTTTTCGAGAAACCAGTCATACAATGGGCGATGAACATCAAACTCCAATGTGCAAATAGAATGTGTAATATTTTCAATAGAATCACTTTGGCCGTGCGCAAAATCATACATCGGATAAATGCACCAAGCATTTCCTGTGCGGTGATGCTCTACATGACGTATGCGATAAAGCAAAGGATCTCGCAAATGCATATTGGGATGAGCCATATCAATTTTGGCACGAAGTACTTTGGCTCCATCTGGAAAGACCCCTTCTCTCATTTGAGTAAAGAGTTGAATATTTTCTGAAATGGTTCGATTCCGAAACGGGCTATTTTGGCCCGGAACTGTCGGAGAACCCTTTTGTGCTGCAATTTCTTCAGAAGTGGAGTCGTCCACATAGGCCAATCCCTTTTCAATTAAGGTAACAGCAAAAGCATGTAATTGATCAAAATAATCAGACGTATAAAGTTCTTTTTGCCATTGAAAGCCCAGCCAAGCGACATCCTTACGAATGGCTTCCACATATTCTGTTTCTTCCGTAATGGGGTTGGTATCATCAAAGCGCAGATTTGTTGCGCCGCCAAATTTTTGTGCTAAACCAAAATTCAAACAAATACTTTTTGCGTGGCCGATGTGCAAATAACCGTTAGGTTCAGGGGGGAAACGTGTTAAGATTCCTTGTTTGAACTTACCTTCCGCTAAATCATCTTGGATAATTTCTTCTAAAAAGTTGAGTGACTTGGGTTTTAGTTCTTCCATGAAATATGAAGCTTATTGTAATGAAATTAGATGATAGCAAACGCAAAAATACGGAAATATTAAAGGATTAAAACAAAATGAACCGAATAATAACAAAATTGATAAATATTCATTAATTTAGGGGCTACCCCAGAAAACATATTGTTTCTTTGATAATATCTTTCTAATTTAGTACCCTAATTATTGATTAACATTTTTTTGTACAATCATCTACTCAAACAAGTTCCACCATGATGAATAAATTAATAAAACTTCTACTAATCCAAGGCTTGGTTTTAACGGGTTTTTCTGCGCTTGCTGAAAGCAGTATTGGTTCGGCCTCAGTATCTGATCCAAAAATCAATGCTTCTTCGGCTCAAACCGTTCTCGGTCTAGACGGTAAACCCCAACTATTTACTGCAAGCGGATGTCCATCTGGCTATGTTTGGCAAATCAGTGAAAAAAGGGAAGGAATTATTACCCCATTAAGAGATATTAATTTAAATCAAGATATCGTAAACCTAACAGTGGATGATTTTTTTACAGTTCCATTAGGAGCTGTAAAAAGAAATTCATCTGGGGCAATCTTAGGAGGTTTTGATGAACGCACTTTTAAAGTTTTCTGTAAAGATTTATTAAATCCGACCGTTAGATCGGGCCCATCCGCCACCATTACCATCAAAATGGATGAAAATACTCATCCTAGGAATGTGAGTGTAGTAAATAAGGTAGAAGCTTGTGGAGATGAATTGAATAACAATGCAGGTGCAAGAGTTTTGATTGATGCCCAAGGTTGCATGGGTGACACTTACTGGATTCACCCAAATCCCGCGTTCAACTCGCAGACAGATGGCTCATTGAATTTCTGGACCAAATACAGCGGACCAAGAGCTGTTATAGGCAACGAGGTGCAAAATGGTAGATTCATTGCCAAATGTAAATTACAATATTATGATGAAGTTACTTTTCAAACAGTTTACGGCTTTACAGAAGGATTCGGCACAGATGTTAAACGCTTAAACGCAGCTCCAAAACCAACTAGAGAAACTTACACAAAATTCAAAAATGGAAATTTAAAAGGCGTTTCAGTTAAATTATGTCCTGAGGAGACGGTAGAATTAACCCATACCATATTTGAAGGATCCACTGACTACACCAAGGATTACGGCGTTCAATGGTTGTTAGAGGATACCAAAGGAAGCCGTATTGGACAAGATCAGTTTGGTGATCAAAAAGTAATCAATGCAAATGCAGGAGGAACATGGTACATAAAATTAATTAATCGTCATGGCGCAAGAGAATGTGACCAAGAATACAATAATTTTAGAAGAGAAATTGTGAACATTCCGATCGTTAAACCGATCATAGCTGGAAATTCTCAAGTATGTCCTGACGGTGCGAATGCCATCACAGTTCAAAATGTTGGAAGTTTAACGGAATTAACGAGTTATAAATGGTTTGTAAACGGCTCGGAGGTTTCTGGCCAAACGGCAGTATCTTACAATGCAACTGACAATGCTAAATCTGTACGAGCTAGTTATTTATCCGGCGTTAAAGGCGACCTAGGCAATTTTTGTTCCGCACCTTTATCTGACGCCTTAACAATCACACCTTACACAAGACCCGAAAAACCCACAATCACCAAAATTTCAGGTTCAAATGGATATTGTGATTACAATTTCCCAAGTTTAGATTTAACACTATCATCCAACAATACTAGTTTGATAGGAGATCCGACTTATTCTTGGAAGTTAGGTAACAATGCCATTGGAACTAACTCCAATCAATTATTGGGTTCAGCTAACTCCATGGATGGTTCCTATACAGTGGTAATAACAGATGGGAACGGATGTACTTCATTGCCATCAGATAGTTTTGTAATTGAAAGATTCCCTAGTCCAGCTAAACCAGTTGTAAGCAACAAAAATGGAAAAGATGCTTATTGTGACTACAACATTCCTTTCAATGCAATTACTTTAGAAGCAACAAATACAAGTTTAGTAGGTGCTGCGAAATATTTATGGAGCACAGGTTCTGTGAATAACTCGGCAGACATTACTAAAGATGGTATTTATTCCGTTACTGTTACGGACGCTAATGGCTGTACCTCTCCAGAAGGAAAATATGAAATTACAAAATACACAAGACCAGCTAAACCATCCATTACCAATAAAGACGGAAAGGCTGCTTATTGTGATTACACTATTCCATTCGCTAGCGTAACATTGGAAGCTAATAATACCAGTTTGGTAGGTGCTCCTAAATACAATTGGAGCACTGGATCAGACCTGATGACTTCTACTGTAACTACAGAAGGAGTTTATAGCGTAACAATTACCGACGCAAACGATTGCATATCATTGCCTGGTTCTTACGAAATTGTTAAGCAAACAAGACCTGCTAAACCTGTCATTACTAGAAAAACAGGAGCAGATGCTTATTGCGATTATAAGTTCCCAGTATCCGACTTGAGTCTTGAATCTTCTAACACCAGTTTAATAGGAGATGCAATCTACACATGGAACAATGTGGTGAAATCTAAAATTTTACCTGTCACAACAGAAGGGAATTATACAGTAAAAGTTACAGATGCAAACGGTTGCGATTCTGAAAGTTCTGAGCCCTACACCATTACCAAATGGACAAGCCCTGCGGCACCAAGCATTGCCATTGCAGGTAACAGAGTGAATTGCGCATTGGATGATACAGACAAGCAAATAACAGTTGCATTCTCGGTTACAAATGCATCAGATAGATTCTCATATGAGTGGTTTAACACAGGATCTAATAGCGTAATTTCTAAAACAAATGCACTGACTAGTGTCTCCTCTAATGGAACCTATTTTGCCATACAGACCGATAAGAATGGTTGTTTTTCTCCAAAATCAGAAGGAATTAAAGTGAGTTTTGTTCCCAATCCAAACTTCTCAACTGCGAGAATTTCTAAACTTGGAGCCTATGGATTAAAAGCTGAAGAATTTGGTACAGCAAATAATGCAACAGCTGGAGATTTCCAATGGAAAGCAGGAACTACCTTGAATAGCAGTGTAGCGAATAACATCAAAGTTTCTGCAGCTAACAACGGAAATGGTGATTATTCCGTTCGTAGAAAATATGCCTTCACGGTCGATAATACCCCTATCGTTTGTTTCTCTAATACTGTCAAATACACGTTTGTAGGAGATCCAGATTTTACTGGAGTGGCTATATATCCAAATCCTACATCTGGAAAGGTAAATATTGACTTACTTGATGAATGGAAAAATGCAAGTGTTACTGTATATGATATGGTTGGAAGACCGGTTTATACAGGAACATTGAATTCTGATAACGCTACAGGTAAGCCAATTGAATTTGATTTAAGTTCATTAGGTTCTGGTATTTACATTTTAAATATCCAATCTAGTAATGGCAGTAAATCATACCAAGGTAAAATATTGGTTAATAAATAAATTGAAACTTATTTAATCAAAAGCCACTCTGTCATTGGAGTGGCTTTTTTTATGATGAAAACATTATTCCATCTTCTGATTCTCTTCATTTCCTTTAACCTACAAGCTCAATGGGAAAAAATCACATTAGAAACATCCGCGTCTTTTAGAGGATTAAGGAAATACAAAAATGACATTTGGGCTACGGGTACTAGTGGAACAGTGATACATTCACAGGATCAAGGAAAAAACTGGGAAGTTCAAAAAATTTCTGGAGCTGAAAATCTGGATTTCAGGGATCTTTGCATCATCAATGAAAACATCATTTTACTCATGAGTGCCGGGTTAGCCGAAAAAGGACAAGCGAAAATTTTCCGTAGTACCGATGGAGGAAAAAACTGGAACATCGTATTTGAGCAAAAAGAAAAGGGCATATTTTTCGATGCGATGCAATTTGACCCCAAAACAAAGCAAGGATTGTTAGTGTCAGACCCTGTTAATGGTCAATTTAAATTCTTTAGTTTCAACTCAAATGGCGAAATGTTTACAGCGATTGACCTAAAAGATTTTCCAAAACTTTTACCAAGAGAAGCTGCATTTGCAGCCAGTGGATCAAGTCTAAATTATCAAGATGGTGTGGGCACTCTCATCACAGGCGGTGCAAAAAATGCAAGAATACTTCAGAGTGCGAAAAAGAATTTAAGCATTTGGAAAGTGAAAAATCAAGAAATTGAAGCAGACTCATCTAGCGGATTTTTCAGCCTTGGAACAAATGGTCAAAAAGAATTTTTGGTAGCAGGAGGAAATTACCTGAAAGTCAATGAGAATAAGATTCCTCTCCTACTCAGTCAAGATGCAGGTGAGCATTGGACCATATTGGACAAAAAACCAACATTTTATATAGAAAAAGTCATTTGGGCAAAACCTTATTGGGTATTGACAGGTCCAAGCAAAACTGCATTGTATGACTCAAAAAAGAAAATTTGGAAATCCTTGGGAAAAAGTCCCTATCACAACATCATTCAAATAGATGGATATTTAATCGGTGTAGGAGGAAAAGGGGAAATTGGAAGATATAAAATGAAATGATCTACCAGAATCTCATCCAGTAGATCATTTCAAGTCCATTATTTTTTTCTAAAAAATAGAGAAATTGGAGTACCCTCCAATTTAAACGCCTTACGCATTTGATTCTCTAAATACCGCTCATAACTTTCTTTGATGTATTGAGGTAAATTACAGAAAAAGATAAAAGTTGGATAAGGGGTTGAAACCTGCGTACAATACTTGATTTTGATGTATTTACCTTTCCAAGCAGGAGGCGGATAACTTTGAATTACCTCTAACATGACATCATTCAATTTAGATGTCGTGATTTTTTGGGATCTATTTTGATAGACCTCCAACATCAATTCAATGACTTGGAAAATCCGCTTTTTCTCCATAACTGAGGTGAAAATCACCGGCATGTAATTCAATGGAGCAATTCGATCTTTGATTGCTTTTTCCAAACGAATAGAAGTATTGGTATCTTTCGCGACCAAATCCCATTTATTGATCATCAGAACAATGCCCTTTTTGGCTTTGTCTGCCATACTGATGATGTTCATATCCTGCGCCTCTAAACCCGTATTGAAATCGATGGTAGTTGCATCAATCAAAATAATGGCCACGTCACATTCCTCCAAGGCCTTTATAGAACGTAAAACAGAATAGTATTCAATGTTATCATCCACCTTAGCTTTCCGCCGAATTCCAGCGGTATCGGTAATGATGAAATCTTTGCCATAAAGGGTGTAGTGATTTTGGATGGCGTCACGGGTAGTACCAGCGATGTCTGTTACGATGGACCGATCATTACCTAACAAGGCATTTAAAAATGAGGATTTACCAACATTCGGTCGTCCTAATATGGCAACACGAGGGACACCAGCTTCAGGATTTTCGATTCCTTCTTCTTTGAAATAAGAAACCATCAAATCCAACATATCTCCTGTACCGCTACCACTTTCCGCGGCGATGGCATAAGGATCACCGAGACCTAATTCATAAAATTCAGCAGCTGCTAGTGCCTTTTCGTGCGTATCAGCTTTGTTGGCTATCAAGATTACAGGCTTTTTAGAACGACGTAACACTTGAGCAAAATCCTTGTCTAAATCTGTTAGACCTGTAGCGCAATCCACGACGAACAACAATACAGCTGCTTCCTCCATGGCCATTTCAACTTGCTCACGAATGGCTCCCTCGAATATATCGTCCGAACCATGCACATAACCTCCTGTATCAATTACAGTAAAAAACTTACCTGTCCACTGACCGTATCCATAATGGCGATCTCTCGTAACGCCAGACATGTTATCCATGATGGCTTTCTTTTGCTCAATTAAGCGGTTAAACAAGGTAGATTTACCTACATTGGGGCGACCGACAATAGCAATGATGTTTGTTGACATTTGTTAAAAATTAATCGAGTGTGTACCCGAATGAACGCAGTTTGTCTGACTTTGCACGCCAATCAGGCTCCACTTTGACAAATTGCTCTAAAAAAATTTTCTTGCAAAAGAATTTTTCCAAGTCTTCTCTTGCCTGTGTACCCACCTTTTTAAGGTTTTCTCCTTTATGGCCAATGATGATGGCTCTTTGAGAAACTCGCTCCACATAAATTTCTGAGGCTATGCGAATGATATCAGGACTTTCTTTGAAAGAAGTAACTACAACCTCACAAGAATAGGGTATTTCTTTTTTGTAGTTTTGAAAAATCTTTTCTCGAATGATTTCTGCTGCAAAGAATCGTTCAGATTTATCGGTTAGTTCATCTTTGTCGAAAAAAGGTGGATGAACCGGCAGATATTCAATCAAATACTTGAATATTTGATCCAAATGAACTTGTTCTAATGCTGAAATTGGCAGGACGGGCTTGTTGGGGAAAATTAATTCCCAATAGGCAACACATTCCTTGAGCTTTTCAGCAGAAACTAAATCGATTTTGTTTAATAAGACAATGATTGGGGTTTGCGTATGGGCTTTCCAATTTGTCAAAAATTCCAGATCTTCATAGGTATCGAAGACATCGGTTACATACAAAACAACATCAGCATCCTCCAGAGAGTTTTTCACAAATGCCATCATTGATTTATGTAATTCGTATTTAGGAAGTAGGACGCCAGGAGTATCCGAATAAATAATTTGATAAGGTGTACCCTCGTGCTCCCCATTCAACATCCCCATAATGCGGTGACGCGTTGTTTGGGCCTTTGAACTAACAATGGATAGCCGCTCGCCAACCAAAGCATTCATTAAAGTGCTTTTTCCTACATTGGGCTTACCAATGATGCTAATAAATCCTGATTTATGTTCTTGGCTCATGTCTTCCTAACTCTTCGTCCTATATCAAGTTTCTAGAATTAATTACAAAGATACTTGTTTTTCCCGAAACATTCCTGCATATTTGCACTCCGATTTATATCGCGGGGTGGAGCAGTTGGTAGCTCGTTGGGCTCATAACCCAAAGGTCGTCAGTTCGAGTCTGGCCCCCGCTACAGTAGAGGACAAATCATCATTCGGAGGTTTGTCCTCATTTTTTTTACCCTCATAACTTGTTGAAATAGAAGAACTTACTAACATAAAATTGTTGATGTTTTTAGTTAGATAATCGTGTTTTTCTTTATCATAATACACACCTCCAGGAAATAGGGTTTCTTGTAGTTTTTGCTTATCCTCTACTAACGATAAATCCCATATATTGGCGATATTTCCCATGTTTTTGACTACATTCTTAATCATTTCACCTTGGTTAGATAATGTGGGAGAAAGTTTATTCAGTTCAATGGATTTGTTGGTGATTTCTGATTTTAATTTAGATGAGTGTTTCTCAAACATGTCACGTGAAATTACACCGGTGGCTAGGTTGAATTCCATAGTGTCAATTTTAGTTTGAATCTCATCTATCTGACCTATAATTTCCTTTTCACGTGTTGTTTCCATTACATTATAAAATCCCATCACCTTGTTTAGTTGTAATTCTACCAATTCAATGAATTGGGGATTTACTTTGAATTGGTTTAACAAGTTTTTGAATAAATCGTTGGCACCGATATTTTTAGATGATGTATTCCCGTTTAGATTCACCTTACAACTATTACACTTGTAGTAAGGTAATCCTTTGGATAAATAACCAGAAAGGTTTTTACCGCAGAATTTACATCGGATAAAACGAGTTAAAGGTGTGAAATCATTTTTTTTAGAGTGTTTATACCCCGAATGATTTTCTTGAAGGACAATTTGAAGACGTAAGAAATCTTTTTTTGATATGATTTTCTCCCAATTACCTTCCACCGCTTCATCCAACATTTTGTTTCTATTTATCCCACAGTAGAATGGATTCTTCCAAATTGTACCAAGTTTCTTTCGGTCAATTTTTAATCCTTTTGTAAGAAGAATTTTAGAAATTTCAACATCAGAGTGGAGGCCAGTTAATTTTAACATAAACCCTTCCTTTAGAATTCTACCATCATTGTTAATTACAATCTTTTGTATTTTTTGGTAAAACCGTTCATTCTTTACTCTGGGACCATAATGGTCATAACCAACTGGTACCACTCCAAACCACAAACCTTCTTTCATTTTGTCTTTAATTCGTGGAACAATCAGATTGATTCTGTCCATGTTTTCTTTTCGACTATCTAATAACTTCTGTTGAATGACGTACAAATCTCTTGGGTCTTGTGTGTTTAATCCAGAGGAGACTTCAAAAAGATGGACACCCATGATTTGTAAATCCTGTAAAATACTGATGGCAGAACCACCAGTTCGGGAAAATCGATTTACATCATATACAACGATACCAAGTGGTTTTCTCCTTAATTTTTTGATGTAATCCATCATTTTTTTGAACTCCTTTCTTCTTAAATCACTCTTGGCACTTTCATTTTTTTCACCGAAGGTTTGAATGATTTCATATTTCTCATCGGAACAAAATTTATGTATTTGTTTTATTTGATATTCAATACTACCATTTGTTTCCAATTGCTGTTTAGACGAGACTCTCGAATAAACCACCACACTATTATTAGTGTCAATCTTTACTTCTTTTGTTTTTATGAATTTGTTAAATTCGGAAATACTAGTTCTTCCCATTTTTGTAAATAATTTCTGTTGTTAATAATAAAATCTCTTTTAGTTTTTCAATATCATGTTCTCCCAAGTTTGGGAAAACACCCATAATCTCCGCGTCGGTGAGGAGATAATCCTTAATTGGTAATGGGTCGTCTTCAATATCGTCAAACTCTGATTTATTATATTCAGAATCGTAACCTGACATATTCTCATAATCTTACTGGCACTCTTTATCATGTTCCAAAGAACAATCCGGTTGTACTTAATGGGGTATTTTATCCCACTTTAAAAAATATACACAAAAAAAACAATAAAAAGAAATCAAGGTCAAAAAAAGATTTTTGATAGGGTCGGGGACAAATGATTTTGGCCACGATCCAGAATTCGGGATGTTTAATTTGTAAATATTTCATACTCCTAAATGACTTTTCACAAACTCACTACTATTTATGAATTGACATAGGTAAAAGAATGATTGTACTTGATTAAAATTCTTGTATCCATAAAGTGTCATCAAAAATTATATGAGTAATCAATTAGATGTAAAAAGTGTTGGAAGACCAAGGTTATCACTTACACCAGAGGAATACCAAATCCGTAGAAGAACACAGAACCGGTTTAACAAACAGAAACAAAGACAACGAGAGAAATTATTAACGGAAATTTCAATTGACAACAATCTGAACTTCACAACCAAGTATCGGAACGATTTGGTCAAAGGATTATCTGAAATGAAATTCAACTACCACGTCACCGGTACGTTTGACCTATCAAAGAACGAACGTAACTACATCAATGACCTGAACCGAGAAATAGAAAATGAAATTCAACGACATGAATATGAATTCAATTATCAGAACACACATATCAATAATTTGGCTGGACTAAAACGTTACACCCATAACTACCTGAACTATTTGTTCAAAGGAAAGTTGTTCAATAATTGTGTGGTGTTCTTTGAGTTAGGAAAGAACAAAAAATATCATTCACATATACTTTTCCAAACACCTGTAAAGTGTAGAGAATTCAAAAGAATTTCAAAAAATGGATGGTTGTTAGGACATTCAACTACAACAACTATCTATGACCAAAAGGAAATTCTAAAATATGTCACAAAAGAATTAGAACCCCAAAGTAACCAAAGGTCTAAATTAAATTTGATAGATAATTGGTATATATGGAATGATATGACACCCTCCCCGGCTCCTTTATCAAAGTAGGTATCCGTTCTCCCTGGAGACCTCCGGCGGTGTCTCCAGTATGGGTTACCCACCCGTGAATGACCTAACCTCTGTTAAAATAATCCTTTGTACTCACTTCAACTCACCTTAAACCATAATTGAATTTACTGTTCAGAGTGTCAATTTTACTTAATAAACCTATCAAACTATTAAGTTTTTACGAATTATCTCCAATTGTTACGGTACCATGTATGAAATAATGGTGTCCCGGTAAAATAAATATACTCACTACAATGAAATTTCATTTTTCGAAGTATTTATAGATATGAAGAATATATGTTCAATAGAAGAAATGATGGGTACTGATGTGTCAGAATTTCCATCTTATATCAATGAAGTCATCGATGATAAATTATCGAAGATAGGTCGGGACTTGACCCTATACCATTATTATACAATTACCATCGACAAACACATAACCCGTACCAACTACCATTCATTTGACTTGGAAAAGGTACAGGATATATCTAGGAAATTCACGAACGGACTATCAACATTAGGTTCGCTTACCAATCGACATTTTTTTTCAAATCATTTTGTTGGTGGTGTTCGAACCACATCAATATATCAATCATCTCCGGAGGATTATCCTGTTGTTAGTCTAAATTATAGTCTATTTTCAAAAGATGACAACCTTGATATACGTATCCAAAATCAATTGAACACAAGGATTAAGATGATTGACCATACCTTGGTACCACGGATTGAATACCATGGAAAATTCTCACATGGAAATGTCATGAAGACAATCCCTAACCTAACCCAAGTTGATTATTCGTCCGCACCAGTAAAAAAACTAAACAACCGAACCATACAACAGATATTTGATAATAACTTTCAACGACCACGTTATTTTGGTATTCTCTACAAGGTAAGATGAAGATAATACTAAATACCCCACAGGTTTTAAGACTTCTTAAACTTATCCAAGATGAGAACCCGAATACTCAAATTTCATTATATAGACTGGCATTAGAAATTACCAAAATAGTTGATAAATCAACCGGTACCATATCCGATGAGTGTGAAAATAACCATACTATAAGTAGTAACACTATTTCCCAAAACAGACATCCCAAAGAGTTGTAAAATCAATCATTTTGTACTAATTTTAGTCTTAGACTTTTATGATAACAAAAATGAAGATAAAATACAACAGAGTTTCTCATATTTCCCAATCAGGTAATAGATTTACCGAAGACAACGACACTTACGATTTGGTGATTATGGACAAGGTAAGTGGTTCAGTTTCTTTTATGGACAGAGATGGTGGTAAACAGATTGTAGGATTAGTAAAGAGTGGTTACTTGAAAATCCTGGTTACCGAAGAATTTTCAAGACTTGGCCGGAACACAGGTGATGTCATGAAAACCCTTGAATGGTTAGACGAAAATAACGTGAATGTGGTCATACGTAACTTAGGGTTACAATCTCGTCCCAACGGTCAAAAGAACCCGATTTGGAAGATGATATCATCTGTCATGTCATCACTTTATGAGATGGAATTAGATAACATCAAGGAACGTACATCCGTGGGTCTCCAAGTGTATGTACAGAACGGTGGTAAGTTGGGTCGGCCGGTAGGTACAAATCAGTCTGAAAATCAATTCCTCCAAAAGGAAATGACAAGTCAGATATTGTTCTACTTAAAGAAAGGTAAAACCGTTCGTGAAATCTCAAATAAATTAGGTTGTTCCAATTCAACGGTCATAAAGACAAAGAAAATAGGTCTCAAACACGCGTTGTTACCCCAATAATTTTGTAACTAATAATAATCTTTTTGTATAATATATTTTACATTATGTAATTTTTAACATACATTTGTTATGTACTTAAAAAAAACATAATGAAAACTACACTTTTATTTCACAATCGGTTTAAGAAAATTGGTTGGCTGTTGATTATCATATCAATTGGATTTCAATTGTATAAAAAATTGGTATTCACCAGATTTGTCTATTTCCCATTCCTTTCTAGTAATACTTTAACCAATCATATTCGAGAGACAAATACAATTCAACTTTTTGACATTGATTTGTCAGCGTTCCTAATCTTGTCCTTATTAGGTTTTATATTGATTATTTTTTCAAAGGAAAAAGAAGAAGATGAATTAGTGTCAAATATTCGTCTAAATTCATTTATTTGGTCTGTCTTTATTAGTTACACCTTATTTTTAGTATTAACAATCTCCGTATATGGTAAAATTTATTTGATTGGATGTCTATTTAACATTTATACCATACCACTTGTGTATTTAATAAGATTCAATTTCCTATTATATAAAAATTCATTTTACAACCAATCTACTGATGAACAATAAAATAAAAATTGAACGTGCAGTAAATAATTATACCCAAGAACAATTGGCACAATTAGTATCTGTAACGAGACAAACCATTAACGCAATTGAACTCAAGAAGTTCGTTCCATCTACGGTTTTGGCTCTAAAAATTTGTAAAGTATTTAACAAACCCGTTGAGGAAGTATTTTTCCTTGAGGACGAAGACTTTCCAAAATAGTAAACTAATTGAAACAACTAAAAAATCAATTAGTTACCTCTTCAAATATATTGTGAAGCTGGTACAAATCAGATAAAATTGAGTTAGAGATTTGTAACGTACTGACTACTAGAAAGACCTTTTAACGAAGGTCTTTTTTTGTTTTAAGGTTTTTTAGCTCGTTGGGCTCATATCCGTCAGCTGACGGACGTCTTTCGAGTCTGGCCCCCGCTAAAGAAAAGACCTTTTAACGAAGGTCTTTTCTTTGTATACACCTAACCTATTTATAAAATGTTTGTTACCTACGTATTATATTCTAATAAGTTTGATAAAATCTATATTGGATATACCAATAGTTTAATCGAACGATTTCATTCACATAATAACTTATCCAAAAAAGGCTATACCATAAATTACCGTCCTTGGATAGTAGCTTATGTTGAATTTTTTGATTCAAAAGCTGAGGCTTTAACTCGAGAAAAGGAACTTAAATCAAGTGTTGGTCGCCGATTTATCAGAGAATATTTAAAAAATTGTGGGCTCATATCCGTCAGCTGACGGACGTCTTTCGAGTCTGGCCCCCGCTAAAGAAAGACCTTTTAACGAAGGTCTTTTTTTGTTTTAAGGTTTTTTAGCTCGTTGGGCTCATATCCGTCAGCTGACGGACGTCTTTCGAGTCTGGCCCCCGCTACTAGAAAGACCTTTTAACGAAGGTCTTTTTTTGTTTTAAGGTTTTTTAGCTCGTTGGGCTCATATCCGTCAGCTGACGGACGTCTTTCGAGTCTGGCCCCCGCTAAAGAAGAGGACAAATCATAATTACTTGGTTTGTCCTCATTTTTTTTACCCTCACAACTCATTGATAAAGAAGAACTTAACAACATAAAATTGTTAATATTTCGAGTTAGATAACAATGATTTTTCTTGTCAAAATAGATACCACCCGGAAACAAAGTTTCTTGTAGTTTTTGTTTGTCTTCAACTACACACAAATCCCATATATTGGCGATATTTTGAAGGCTTTTACAAACTTTTGAGATAGTTTTCTCTTGGTTAGATAATTTCGGTATTAAGTTGTTTCAATTCTACGGTCATAAAGACCAAGAAATTGGGCATCAAACACAAATTAATCAAAACAGATGAAAAATCAGAACCTTCGACATTTAAGTTTTTCAATGGTTACACTGAAAACACTTCAACTTAAATTCATTTGAATTATGGTCGAACAGTTTCCCGCTTACCCTCCCTTCAGTTTCAAGATTTAGTTAGGTTTTAATCCTTAATAGAAAGGAGGATGAATATAGAGGTTAATTTGCATTTCAATTTTTAATTATTAATTTTCCGGTAATAAGTATTTAGATATTGATTAATCTAAAAGTAAAATCATATGAATTTAGGAACTGTAGTAAAATGGAGTTTTTTTGTCAGCATATGTTTTGTGATGTTGGGTGCTCTTATGAAGATTACCCATTTGCCAGGCGCTGAAATACTTTTAATCATTGGTATTCTTGGGAATCTTGTATTTATAATGTCCGCATTGAACGAAGTTTGGACTTCAATACGAATAGATAAAGGTGAAAAGGTTATGTGGACTGTTGCTTTCTTTTTTATTGGAACTTTAGGACCTCTAATTTATTTTTTACTTGGAAGAAAACGAGTTGTTTAACTTTTAAGGTTCAATATTCCATCAATTTCGACCAAACAATACGGTTTCAACATTCCTCCGTACAGTCTTATTAATTCAGAATATCTTCAAATACACTTGAAAGTTGGTGTAAATCCATCAATATTGAGTTAGAGATTTGTAACGTACTGACTAAAGAAAGACCTTTTAACGAAGGTCTTTTTTTGTTTTAAGGTTTTTTAGCTCGTTGGGCTCATATCCGTCGGCCGACGGACGACTTTCGAGTCTGGCCCCCACTAAAGAAAGAACTTTGAGAGAAGATCTTATAATTAAAACTAAAAAATTAGTTGTTAAACTAAAAAATTAGTTATAAGTTTGCTTCCACAAAACGGAAAAAATGAATAAACCATTAACTAAAGCTGAAGAACAGGTAATGCAGGTACTTTGGAAGTTAGGTACGGCATATCTCAAAGACCTGGTAGATGCAATGCCAGAACCCAAGGCGCATAGCAATACAATTGCGACAATCATAAAAATCTTAACGGACAAAGGGTATATTACTCATGAAGTACATGGTAGAGTACATTGTTATGCACCGACAATCAGTAAGGAAGAATACTCATCATCAAGCATTAAAACATTGGTTGAGGGATATTTTGAGGGCTCCTTTTCAGATGTGGTTTCCTTTATGGTAAAACATGAGGATTTAAAAGTCTCTGATTTAGAATTACTACTTCAACAGATAAAAAACAAAAAATAACAAGTATGATAACTATACTATTTTATGTATTGAAAGTTATTTTGTGTAGCGCAATACTTTACTCTTATTATTGGTTGGTATTAAGAAACAATCGGTTCCATCAATACAATAGGTTTTACTTATTAGGTTGTACGGTACTTTCATGGTTAATGCCATTGATTAAAATTGAAATAATAAAAGAACAACTTGTTGAAACGCCTAACATGTTACACGTTGCTAATATTATTGCCACCTCGAATACCGCAATTGAACAAGACGTAATTGATCATAGTGTCCATTTTTCATGGGATAATCTTGTATTCATATTCGGAATAACCTTTTCTGTTTTTTTAATGGTAAGGCTTATAAAATCTTTAATGAACATTAGAAGATTTATAAGAATATTTCCTGTGAAAAAATTATCCGGTATGTATTTAGTCTTAACGGATGTTAAAGGAGCACCGTTTTCATTTTTCAAATATATTTTTTGGAATACTTCTATCGATTTAAAAAGTGAGGTTGGGAAGAAGATTCTCGCTCACGAAATTGTTCATGTTGAGGAGCATCATTCTTTTGACAAATTATGGATTGAATTGCAATTGGTGGCAGGCTGGTTTAATCCCGTTACGTGGTTAATAAAAAATGAATTGTATTTGATACATGAATTTATTGCAGACCACAAATCTTTACAAAATCAAGACACTGGTGTTTTGGCCGAATTACTATTTACATCGGCATATCCGGCACAAAACCATTTATTAACTAATTCATTTTTCTTTTCACCAATTAAACGCAGAATCCAAATGTTTTCAAATTCCAAAAACATTAAATTTAGTTATCTAAGAAGATTAACTATTTTACCAATTATTGCTGCAACAGTATTATTATTTGCATTTAGAAATGGCACCGTTGCTTCAAGACCAATTACCAAATTAGATAGAAAATATACAGTATTTATAGATGCTGGGCACGGTGGGAATGACCTTGGTGCAACTGCATTAGACGGAACTAATGAAAAGGATTTGGTTTTAGACATTGCCTTAAAGGTGAAATCTTTAAACAACAATCCTAATATTGACATCTTACTATCAAGAGATTCTGACAAATTTGTTAAACTTTCAGAAAGAACTAATTTAGCAAATTCGGCAAATGCTGACTTGTTCCTATCAATTCATTTGAATAATGATGCTTCTAAATTAGGTACCGGAATCGCATGTTATGTGCCTTTTAAAAAGAATTTATATGTTAAGGAAAGTACTTTATTGGCAAAGAACATTTTAGCAGCTACAAGTAATATATTTACAGAAAGTAAATTGGTTAATACTGGTGAAAAAGGTTTTTATGTCATTGAAAATACGAAAATGCCATCGGTATTATTTGAATGTGGTTTCATTAGCAATGCCAAGGATTTGAAAATTATTCAATCAGATGAAGATAAAATTGCAAGATTGATTTTAGATGGCGTTTCTTCATACCTATCTAATAAAAAATAAAGCGAAACATCCTCCAAAACGGAGGAAGTAGTGTTACTTTATTTTATACAGTGAAAACTGCTTCGACATTTCACCACAAAGACTTATTAATTCAGAATATCTTCAAATACAATTGAAAGTTGGTGTAAATCCATCAATATTGAGTTAGAGATTTGTAAGGTACTGACAATGGAAAGACCAATTAGAGAAGGTCTTTCTTTTGTTTTAAATAAATTGAACTCAATTTGCAGAACAATCCCAAAAGTTTTACCGAACAAGTTCTTTAAAACTTAATTTCATTCATCACTATTTCTGTTGTCAGAAAATGCAGATTTATCACTTGTCATTTTCTATTCCACATTGATTTATTCAATCTCGGTTAACAAAATTCATATCCCAGTTAATGAAGGCGTTTTAAATTTTCAAATTATTTAGTACATTGAAAATTAATTTTCAACCCTTTTTTATAACCTATTTTAATCCATCTCCAACCTATGACACAGTCGAGAAAAATTCTTTTAAACGAGTCCGAAATCCCTACGCATTGGTATAATATTGTGGCTGACATGCCCAATAAACCACTCCCTCCCTTACATCCGGGAACCCAACAACCCATAGGCCCAGAGGCATTAGCTCCACTCTTTCCGATGGAATTGATTAAACAAGAAGTTAGTCAAGAACGCTGGGTGGAAATTCCTGATGAGGTGCGCAACCTCTATTCCATTTGGAGGCCAACTCCCATGTTTCGAGCCTTGGAATTAGAAAAAGCATTAAAAACCAATTGCAAAATCTACTATAAATATGAAGGTGTGAGCCCCGCTGGATCACACAAACCTAATACCGCTATTCCTCAAGCTTATTACAATGCCAAAGAAGGTGTAAAAAAAATCTCAACAGAAACAGGAGCCGGTCAATGGGGCTCTGCATTAAGTTTTGCCTGTAATTTATTTAACATTGAATGCGAAGTTTTCATGGTGAAAGTGAGTTACGAGGGTAAGCCTTATCGTAAAATCATGATGAACACCTGGGGAGGAAAAGTCCACTCCTCGCCTACCAATCTGACGGAGGCTGGAAGAAAAATATTGGCACAAGACCCAAATTCTCCTGGTAGTTTAGGTATCGCTATATCTGAAGCGGTAGAAATTGCTGCCATGAATGACGACACCAAATACGCTTTGGGATCCGTACTCAACCATGTGTTAATGCACCAAACCATCATTGGATTGGAATCCATGAAACAATTGGAAAAAGCAGGAGATTACCCAGACATCATTGTTGCTCCATTTGGAGGAGGTTCCAACTTCGCTGGAATAGCCTTTCCGTTTTTACAAAATAATCTAAACGGCGGCCCTAAAACGCGTGCAATCGCCGTTGAACCTACTTCTTGCCCTAAATTAACTCGTGGGGTATTCCGTTATGATTTTGGAGATACGGTTGGTATGACTCCCTTGATCCCGATGTTTACGCTAGGACATAACTTTGTCCCATCACCTATCCATGCGGGCGGATTACGTTACCATGGCGCTGGAGCTATTGTAAGTCAATTATTAAAAGATGGTTTGATTGAGGCTGATGCAATTAATCAAACCGAGTGTTTTGAAGCGGGTATTTTATTCTCAAAAACAGAAGGAATTATCCCTGCACCAGAAGCAACGCATGCCATTGCAGAAGTTATCCGCCAAGTGAAACAAGCTGAAATAGAAGGTGTTTCAAAAACCATCTTGTTCAATTTATGTGGACATGGAAATTTCGATTTAGGATCTTATGAACAATATTTAAAAGGCAATTTGGTGGATTTTGAGGTTACTCAAGAGCAAATTGATTCCTCTTTAGCGGAATTAAATACACCTGCTATCTAATGTATCTTTGAGGTGCCCAAGAAATACTTAGGCACCTCATTTTCACTATGTCTCAATATTCATTAAGCCACCTGTTTATTCCACATGTCAAAATACAATCCTCTCCTATTCAACAATTCCTGGTGATTACCGCTTTCCATGACCTGTCCTTCTTTCATGACTAAAATATGATCCGCTAAAACGATGGTCGATAAGCGATGTGCAATGGTGATGACTGTCTTATTTTGTGCTTTGAAATTGTGTATGACTTCATGAATCATTGTCTCAGCATTACTATCTAATGAGGAAGTTGCCTCGTCTAATAACAACACTTCCGGGTTTTTATACAAGGCTCTAGCAATGGCAATTCGCTGTTTTTGACCACCCGATAACATAGCACCATTTTCTCCCAAAGGTGTCTGATAGTTAGCAGGAAGTTTTTCTATGAATTCAGAAATTCCTAATTCTTGACACAAAGACAAAACCCTTTTAATATCAGGAAATGAATCTCCCAAAGCAATGTTTTCAATGACATTCCCAGAAAACAAATTCACTTGTTGCGGTACTACACCAATCAAATCCCTTAAACTTTGGTACTGAATACTTTCTAATGCATAATCCCCAAAATGAATTTTACCGCTATTTAGAGGATATAAACTTTGCAAAATAGCAAACAAAGAAGTCTTACCGCTTCCGCTTTCGCCGACAATCGCCGTCATTTCATTTTTCTTAAAGCAAGCACTAAAATCCTTGAAAACTTGAACACGATTACCATAGGAAAATGACACACGATCTAATTTAATATCCCCTAAATCAGATTTATTGATTGTGAATTTATTTTCCGTTGATTCCCTTTCTAAATCCATGATTTCAAATAATCGATCAGCCGCAATCAAGGCACTTTGTATGGACTTATTTGCACCAATTAAGGATGCCACAGGAGAAGTAAAATAGCCAATCAATGCATAGAATGAAAATAATTCTCCCGGCGTAATTTGCCTTTCCAAAACAAATCCAGCGCCCAACCACATCAAGATGATGGTAAAAACGGATGAAATAAAGGAACTAGAAGTCCCAGCAAATACAGCATTATAGCCTGATTTCATGGCGGAAAAAAGCAGTTTTACAAAGCGATTTTCCGTTTTTAGATTGGAAAAATCCTCTACCCCAAATTCTTTGATCGTCCGAATATGATTGACGGACTCCACTAACTGGGTTTCTAAGTCAGCAGCATTTTCCATGATGGTACGCTCCACTTTTTTGTTCAAATGATTCATGATAGCGTAGATTGTCGCATAAAATGGAATCAAGATCAACATCACCAAAGCCAATTTCCAGTAATAAGTAAACATCAAGGCAAAGGAAAAAATCACCACAAAAACATTTACTACCATATCAATGGCTACCTCATTAATGAAATTCCGAATTTTGATGGCATCACTAATCCTGGATGTAATTTCTCCAATACGCATGGTATCAAAAAAACGCTGAGGTAAATGAAGCAAGTGTTTATAGTAACCCAAGATGAGTTGAGCATCCATCAACTGCCCCGTTTTCATCATCAATAAGCTTTTCTTGCTACCAATATAAGCTTGCAGTGCCACCACGATTAACATTCCAATACTCATTAAATTCAACAAATTCTTGTTCCCATCTACCAACACATAATCCGTAATTTTCTGAATATAAATGGACATGGCCAATCCAAGAACAGTAAAAAGCATAGCGCCAAATATCGATTGCAACAAAATACTTTTGTGCGGCTGAACTAAATCCCAAAAACGTTTAAAAGGCGAAACCGTGGCATTGTATTTCTTAAATTCCTCACTTGGCGCAAATAATATCAATACACCCGTCCAAATTTCCTTAAAATCATCCCAGCTATATTTTTCCATTTTCCCAAAAGCAGGATCCATGACTTCAATGTGTTTCTTGCCGACTTTATAAATCACCACAAAATGATGCAATTGATTTTTCAAAACCACATGTGCAATGGCAGGCAATGGTATTTTAGGAATAGATTCTAAAGTACCTTTTACTCCTTTGGCGGAGAAGCCCATTTTTTCTGCGGCTTGAACAATTCCCAAGACATTGGTGCCTCTTAAATCCGTTTGAGCCAGCAAACGAATTTTTGCGATAGGCAAATTAACTTGATAATGATTTCCAATGGAAACCAAGCAAGCAGCACCACAATCCTTGATATCGTGCTGTTTAATTTTTACAGAAGCCATCGGTATTATTTATTTGCTTGTTGGTTTGGGTTCAACCAATTATCTATTTTGTCAAACAACAATTGGTATAAATTCCGTCGATTAAGTATAAATCGACCTGTGAGTGTCATGCCCTTTCCGACCTTTGCTTTGTACCCATTTTTCAACTTTAAATGCGTTTCATTTAACAAACAACGGACTTTAAAATACACTTCTTTCTCTTGGATACTCACATTTTGATCCATCTCCATCACTTCTCCGTCAATGAATCCCCATTGATTATAATTGAAGGCATCCAACTCAAACCGGACTCTTTGGCCATGCCGAATTAATCCAATGTCTTTGGGTTGCACTTGGCATTCAACCAATAAACCGTGATTGGGGGAAATTTCTGCAATATTTGATGCCCCACCGATAAACGAATTGGCTTGAAATCCCTTGAAATTAACGATGGTTCCACTAATGGGGGCTGTCAAAACGTAATTCTTTTTTTCTAAACGCAGTTTTTCTAAGGTGTTTTGATAATTTTTTAAGGCATCTGTTAATTCCTTTTTTTGCTTTTCCCAGGCAAATTTTTGTTGTTGCACAAAACTATTCAATGCATCTTTGGCAAAAGTGAGTTCGTACACAAAACGCTCATAATCCGAAGTTGAAATCACGCGATCATCATATAATTTTTTATTTCTTTGAAAGTTGAT
>JBILRJ010000190.1:0-5948 GCA_044372695.1 Spirosomataceae bacterium | reverse complement strand
CACATGATGGAGCCTAGAAATTTAACTGCGGCTTACAAATTTTATTGTGATAAAATTTTGGTTGGGGCACATGGAGCGGAGGCAGATGTATTAGCAACGCTGGAGGTTTTAAACGCGCAAGTAAAGAAATACGAAAAAACACCCCTATTGGATGATAAAGGCCAAGAATTTTATCCCATCCAGAATGACATGAATGCTTTACATGAGCTAACCAACTCAAATTCAGTAGATTTCGCGAATCGAATGACCTATAACAAAGACCGAGTTATCGTATTTAATTTTGGCAAACACTTGGGGAAACCTGTCATGGAAGTGATCAAATCGGATCCATCCTATTATGATTGGATCATGAAAGGAGAATTCCCATTGGATACTAAAAGGAAATTAACAGAAATAAAATTGCAAGGATTTCAGCGTTAATTGATTTTTTTTAAAAAAGATATCAGTTTATTTAGTAATTTTGCACGGCATAAAAGCACCGTTTGAGTAGGCGTTTTAAATGACGCAAAAATATGTTTAGACAATAATATGCAGTCCATACCAGAAATTATTCGCACCATTCCATTAATGCATTACATCATATTAAGCTCTGCTTTATTTTGTATAGGGATTTTAGGTGTACTTACTCGTAGAAATGCCATCATTGTATTCATGGCCATTGAATTAATGTTAAATGCTGTCAATTTATTATTGGCCGCTTTTTCCTCTTATTATTCAGACCCAGCTGGGCAAATTTTTGTATTTTTCATTATGGCCGTGGCCGCAGCTGAAGTAGCCGTCGGATTGGCCATCATTGTTATGATTTATCGAAACATACAAAGTATTGACATTGGCGTTTTAAACAAATTAAAAAATTAATTTAAGCGGATATACATCGCATATTCATCTATGTTTTCACTGTTATTAATTCCTCTTTTGCCGCTTCTGGGTTTTGCCATAAACGGTTTATCTTATCCCAAATTATCGAAAAAATGGGCCGGTGTTATTGGCACTATTCCTCCCCTGGTCGCTTTCGGACTTTCCATTCAATTGTTTTTAAATTTTGATGGACAAGCTCAAATACACGAATTAGCGGAATGGATCAAAATTGGTGATTTAAGCATTCCTTTTGCATTTCAAATTGATCAACTTTCGATCATGATGTTGTTGGTAATTACCGGAGTAGGTACATTAATTCACATCTATTCGATGGGATACATGTCCCATGACGAGGGTTTTGGCAAATTTTTTGCCTTCCTAAACTTATTCATCTTTTTCATGTTGATATTGGTGTTGGGAGCAAATTTCACTGTATTGTTTATTGGATGGGAAGGTGTTGGATTGTGTTCTTATTTACTCATCGGATTTTGGAATAAAAAGAATAGTTATGGAAATGCGGCTAGAAAGGCATTTATCATGAACAGAATTGGTGATTTAGGTTTTTTGATAGGAATCTTTTTACTAATTCAAGAATTTGGCACCACCAATTATCAAGCAATTTTTGCCGCTGTACAAGAGGGTTCCGTTTCTAATAACATGTCCCTTATCGCCTTTTGTTTATTCATCGGAGCAATGGGAAAATCAGCTCAAGTACCATTGTATACTTGGCTACCTGATGCCATGGCAGGACCAACACCTGTTTCTGCACTTATTCACGCAGCAACAATGGTCACCGCAGGTGTTTACATGGTCATTCGTGCAAATGTGATTTTCGAATTGAGTCCAGAGGTATTGCATTTTGTGGGTTGGATTGGCTTAATTACTGCATTACTAGGAGCGGCCATTGGCTTGTTTCAAAACGATATCAAAAAAGTATTGGCCTATTCAACAGTCTCGCAATTGGGCTATATGTTCATGGGCCTAGGCGCTTCGGCTTATTCTGCTTCGTTTTTCCATGTTATGACACACGCCTTCTTCAAAGCACTTTTGTTTTTGGGTGCAGGTTCGGTAATTCATGCGATGTCAGATGAACAAGATATTCGTAAAATGGGCGGACTTAAAAGTAAAATGCCCATTACTTACATAACGTTTTTAATTGGAACAATTGCGATTGCTGGGATTCCGCCTTTTGCGGGTTTTTTCTCCAAGGATGAAATTTTAGCACATTTATACCACCACGACTTCGCAATGTGGTGTTTAGCAATTTTGGGTTCAGCTTTGACATCCTTTTATATGTTCAGGGTCTTTGTTTTAACCTTTTGGGGTGATTTTAGAGGTACAGATCATCAGGCAGGTCATTTGCATGAATCACCTTTTTCCATGACTTTCCCCTTAATCGTTTTAGCAGTTATGTCAGCCGTCGGTGGATTGATCAATTTGCCTGAATTCGCGGGAGGCCACGAGTTTCTAGCTCACTGGTTAGCCCCTATCTTGCCGAATTCAGAAGGTTTGGGTGAAGTATCTTGGTTGAGTTTAGAAATGGGTGCTCCGCTATTGGCCGCATTTATTCCAGCCTTCTTAGCGATCTATATTTTTGGAATACAAAAAAATGTACCTTCTGAAGATGCGAACATCACGGGAATTCAAAAAATCATTTACCACAAATTTTACATCGACGAGATGTATGATTTGCTGATTGTTAGCCCCCTTAACACCTTATCCGTATTTTTCCACCAAATCGTCGACTTTCTAATCATCGATTTAGTGGTGGAAGGCACAGGTAGATTGGTGAAATTTTCATCCTCCGAATTCCGCAAAGTTCAGTCCGGAAACGTGGGTTTTTACCTATTTATGATTGTTATATCTATCTCCGTGATAATATTTTTAAGTTTAAGAAATTGGATCTTGTAATTTATTCCTAGGCATGTATTTACTATTTACACTTTTTTTCCCGTTAATTTTAGGTGCAGTTCTGTTGCTTTTAAAGCCCAAAAATGCATTTTTAATTGCATTAGGTGGTTCTATCATAGAGGCCATACTGAGTACAAAAGTCCTGATGGATTTTTCACAAACTCAAAAACCTTTGGTCTATCTCCAATCTTGGATTCCAGATTTTGGAATCAATTTTTCCCTTTGGGTAGATGGAATCAATGGAATTCTAATTGGTTTATGCGCACTCATGGTTCCCTTCATCATAGGGTCAACGGCAAAAACAGAACGCGCCAACAACAATCAATTTCTGGGCCTCATTTTATTGATGCAATCCGCATTAATGGGCGCATTTTTAGCCAAAGATGCTTTTTTATTTTATTTCTTTTTTGAAGCATCTTTATTGCCCATTTACTTTTTGGCGGCCATTTATGGAGGTGAAAACAAAAACGCCATCACCTTCAAATTCTTTGTTTACACCTTGTTTGGATCATTGTTTTTACTCATTGGTCTAATTTATGTTTACTTAAGAACTCCAGGTACCGTACATTCAGCTGATATTTTAGATTTATATGCCACAGCCAATGCCTTGAACGCAAGCCAGCAAGGGCTTCTTTTCCTTTCGTTCTTCATTGCATTTGCAATCAAAATGCCGATTTTCCCTTTTCATACTTGGCAACCAGATACCTACACAACCTCTCCTGTTCAAGGAACCATGTTGCTTTCTGGAATCATGCTTAAAATGGGAACTTATGGTCTGATCCGTTTGGTCCTACCCATGTTCCCTTTGGGAATTGCAGAATGGGGTTTTACCGCATCTGTGCTTTCTGTGATTGGCATCATTTACGGATCAATCATAGCTATTCAACAAAAAGATGCCAAACGACTTTTGGCGTATTCTTCTTTTGCACACGTTGGTCTAATGGCAGCGGGAATCTTGACAAAAAGTACAGAAGGAATTCAAGGCTCTTTGTACCAAATGCTCTCACATGGAATCAACATCATTGGATTGTTTTTTGTGGTTGAAATCATTGAAAGAAGAACCAAATCAAGAGAAATAGCTTCTTTGGGAGGCATTACCTCGCAATCGTACGCACTAACAGTATCTTTTGTTATTTTAAGCTTGGGTTCGGTAGCCCTGCCTTTAACAAATGGATTCGTCGGAGAATTTTTATTATTGAAAAGTGTTTTTGACTATCATGTAACCTTAGGAATTATCTCTGGAATAACCATCATTTTAGGCGCTGTTTACACCTTAAGATTGATTCAAAAAACCATGTTTGGAAATCAATCACGGATCACAAGCGATTTTGCCGATTTGACTGGTGCTGAGAAATGGATACTCATTCCATTGAGTGTATTTGTTATTTTAGGAGGTATTTTACCAAATTATATTTTATCATTTAGCGAACCAAGTGTGGCATTATTGGCCCAATGGTTCAAATAAAGGCTAAATTTTTACAACTGTTTTAAAAGAATATGACGGCTATCATTGCTTTATCACTTTTTGGAATTAGTAATTTGTTTTTGGGTTTTTGGTTTCCAAGAAAAACACTTCAAACGGTCACCTTGCTATTTCTAGCTATTAGCATCGGACTTACAGCATTTGATTGGAATCACGAATATTTGTGGTTTGGTAACATGTTTCGATCGAACAATACCTCCATCAATTTTAGTCTAATTATTCAACTAGCCGCATTTTTGGTCGTTGCTTTTTCCAATCATTTTGGAAACGATGAGGAGCATACTCATCCCGCAGAATATTATGCAATCATGCTATTTTCCGTTGTAGGAGCAATTTTAATGGTCTCCTTTGAACATTTGATCATGTTTTTTGTAGGCTTAGAGATTTTGTCGGTCGCAATGTATGTTTTAACTGGCTCTGACAAACGAAATTTGAGATCCAATGAGGCCGCGATCAAATATTTCTTAATGGGATCCTTTGCAACGGGTATCTTGTTGTTTGGTATTACGCTTGTTTATGGAGCCACTAAATCATTTTATTTGGCCAATATCGCAGTTGCTATTGCTCAAACTGCTCCAGAGTCTATGCCTGGATTTTTATACATCGGAGTCGTTTTAATGCTAATAGGTTTATTGTTTAAAGTTTCAGCTGCCCCGTTCCATTTCTGGACACCAGATGTGTATGATGGAGCACCGACCATCTTTACCATGTTTATGTCTACCGTCGTGAAGACAGCAGGCTTTGCAGCATTGTACCACATCATGGGTGGCATGTTTGGAGGTATTTACGCAAAGTGGGTGCTAGTGGTTTATTTTGTAAGTATCATTACCCTGATTGTAGGTAACATTACAGCCGTTTATCAACAAAGTGTAAAACGCATGCTTGCATTTTCAAGTATCTCACATGCTGGATACATGTTGTTAACTGTTTGTGCCAAACAACCTTCCACCACATCCAATATATTGTATTATTCACTCTCATACACATTAGCTACACTAGGAGCTTTTGCAGTAGTTAAAATCGTTTCAGAGTACCAAACAGGAAGAAACGAAAAACCTGAAAATTTTAGCTCTTTTAATGGTTTAGCAAAAAACAATCCTGAATTAGCCTTTGCATTCACCATTGCACTTTTATCTTTAGCTGGAATTCCATTGACTGCTGGATTTTGGGGTAAATTTTTTGTGTTCAATGATGTTTTAAATAGAAGCATACTCTATCCGGTTATCATTGCTATATTAATGTCGGCAGTCGGAATTTATTACTACTTCAAAGGCATTGTTGCGGCCTATTTTAATGCAGGTGACATCGAAAAAATAACCATTCCAACGGTCTATCGCATTGCATTGTGGTTAACCACAATAGCGACCATCGTCTTGGGCATTTATCCTACAATTGTGAAAAATTTATTTTAAAACATCGCGCTTGACTTCCTCTTCCTCTAAACTTTTCAATAAAAAAGATCTCCTTGCTTACTTTTTGATAGCAGGAACGGGAGCTATTGTTCAGCTTGTATCAGGTGGACTGATCAAAGATTGGTTTAAGCTATCTTACGAAAACACCATTTTCCCAGCCTACTTAATTGCCTTGGTGGTTGGTTTTATTCTCACTAAATTGTTTGCGTTCAATGCAAGAAAATCGAACCAAACAAAGAGAGAAATGATCAAGTTTCTGATGGTCGCCCTATTTTCAGGCTTTG
>JBILRJ010000189.1:0-5981 GCA_044372695.1 Spirosomataceae bacterium | reverse complement strand
TTGATAGCCTAAAAGCTGGCAAAACCGTGTCCAATGTTTCGCCGATGCTAAATTCCCTTTTTCGGGCAAGCGTTCAGCCGTATTTGATCTCTTGGTTTAAGTACAATCCGGCCACAGAAATAGCGAAATTGAAGGTTCCCACTCTGATTATCCAAGGAACCAATGACATTCAAATCAGTACAGACGACGCAAATAATTTGTACGCAAAGTCCCAAAACGGTCAATTGCTTGTGATTGAAAACATGAACCATGTGCTGAAAATAGTGCCCGGCGACAAAGCTGCCAACATACAAAGTTACAGTAATCCTAGCCTGCCGCTTTCTACCCAATTAGTCGATGGAATCGTTCAATTTGTACAAAAACTATGAGGAATTGATGGAATTTAAGCAATTTTTAGAGGACACATTTACTTTAGCAAAATTCTCGGAATTGCATCCGCTGTTTGTTCATTTCCCGATTGGACTTTTATTGCTATTTGGATTTTTTACCTTTTTGCCTCAATCAAAAAAGGCTTTGTTGGAACCTGCCATGGACATACTCTTAAAAGTAGGAGTATTTTTTTCCATTCTTTCCTGCCTTTCGGGCTATTTACTTACCGATTTGGAAGAAATGAATTCCGCTTTGGTTCAACAACACCAATGGTTGGGCATCTCCACTACTTTGGTATATGTTGCGCTTATTTTTATCCCAAAATACCGAACGTATATTACCGGCTTAGCAACTATTTTATTGCTAATCACCCTATTTTTAGGTACCATTATCACCCACGGGAGTTTCAACTTATGGAAAGAAAAAGTGATTCGTTCCGTGGAAACGATGTTGAAAAAGCCGATTCAGGCTCCTGTCGATTCTCCGGCGAAAGAAACCGTCGATACGTATGATGATGAAAAAGAGGAGGCGGTTTTACCGGATGTAGTCGAAGAAAAACCGGCTTTGGAAATTAGTCAAGAGTGGATTAAATCCCTCTCTGCCCAAGGTGTGGTAGTGTCCAAAAGCGGAGAAAAAGCCAATGGAATTGCCTTGAACTTTGTGAATGTTTCTAGCTTAGATCCTGCTATTTTGGATCAAATGTTGCTTTTCAAAGATCAAATTTTGGCTTTGCGTTTGAACAATATTCCTCTCAATAAATTGGCTTTGGAACAAATCAGTCAATGCAAGAACCTCCAAAATTTGCAATTGGCCAACACGCAATTGAGTGATGAATCTTTGCTTTTGCTTGCGCAATTACCTCGATTGGAGCAATTGAATGTGTACAACAATCCATTGACCGACAAGGGTATCATGGCTTTGCAAAAATGCACATCGCTCCAAAAATTGTTTGTTTGGAAAACCAAAGCCAGTCAATCTGCCTTGCAGGAATTGCAAAAGAAAATGCCCGCTCTTCGTATTGAAGGCGGTTTTCAAGTATTCACTAAACCTGACTCAATCAAGAAATGATGAAGTATCTTTTGCTGCTTTTCCCGGGTTTACTTTTTGCTCAAAAAAGCCCAATGCCGAGCGTCAAAATGCCCGTTGACATTGCCGCGGAATTGCCTTTATTGCCCAAGGAGCTGGATTATAACATTCATGTGAAACCGATTTTGTCGGACAAATGCTTTGCTTGTCATGGGCCAGACAAGGCCAAACAAAAAGCAGGTTTGCGATTGGATTTTGCTGAAAATGCCTACGCCGAATTACCGGAAAGTCCGGGCAAGGTGGCCATTAAACCCAAGAATTTATCCCAAAGCGAATTGTTTCATCGGATTATTTCCAATGACCCCAAATACAAAATGCCCACTCCGAAATCACATCTGAGCTTAACAACCAGAGAAAAGGCGACCTTGATCAAATGGATTCAAGATGGAGCGGTTTACCAAGCACATTGGGCCTTTGTGAAACCGGTGAAAAAAAGCATTCCTGAAAAATCGAATGCTTCTGCTTCGCAGATGATCGATTATTATGTGCGCAAGAAACAAGAAGAATTGGGTTTGAAAGCCAATCCAAAAGCCAACAAGGAATTACTGCTCCGAAGGTTGTATTTGGATCTAACAGGCCTGCCTCCGAGTTTGAAAGAATTGGATGCTTTTCTGCAAGATAAAAGTGCGGATGCCTTTGAGAAAAGAGTGGATCAGTTGCTGAAATCCCCTCATTTTGGAGAAAAAATGGCCACCGATTGGTTAGATATCGCGCGATTCGCCGATTCGCATGGCTATACTGTTGATCGCATACGGGACATGTCGCCTTACCGCGATTGGGTCATTAAGGCGTTTAACCAAAACATGCCGTATGATAAATTTATTCATTACCAATTAGCTGGCGATTTAATGCCGAAACCGAGCAAAGACATGCTCATCGCGACGGCCTTTAACCGGAATCATCAACAAAATACGGAGGGCGGAATTGTGGAAGAAGAATTCCAAACCGAATACGTCATGGATCGAACAAATACCTTTGGAGATGCTTTTATGGCACTTTCTGTGGGTTGTGCTCGTTGCCATGACCACAAATACGATCCAATTTCACAAAAAAATTATTACGAATTATTCAGCTTTTTCAACAATGTAAGAGAGGCCGGGCAAATATCCTACAATGACGATATGCCAACGCCTACCATGTTGTTGCCTACCCAAGAAAAAGAAGAAATTTTGGCCTTCATTCAAGAAAAAATCCATCTAAAGGAAAAAGAATTGTTTGCGCTGAAAGGTCAAAATATGCCTGCTTTTGAAACTTGGCTCAATCAAGGCAACCATCAAAAATTAGGCGAAAAGCGTTTGCCTCAGGTAGGTTTGAAAGGTTATTACGATTTCGAAAAAGGGCTGGTGAATGAAGTGGATTCCACTGCAAAGGCTGAAATGAAACACGAATCGGGACAAAAAGGAGATCTTCCTTTGTTTGAAAAAGATGCCAAAGGGAATCATTTGACTTTGGATGGAGATGTGTATTTGGACTTAAATACGGTCGGGGTTTTTCGGAAATCTCAACCATTTACCGTGGCTATTTCGGCTTATATCCCCAAAGAATTGAAGGAAGGGGTCATTTTGCACAAATCCAATGCCGAGCGTTTGTATAATTTCAAAGGTTTTCATCTCTACCTCAGGGACGGGAAATTGGAAATTACCATGGCACATACAGCTCCTTCCAATGCCATTACTAAATTGTCGGTACAGGAAGCGCCCAGAAATCAATGGATTCATCTGGCTTTAACCTATGACGGATCCTCTTCTGCCAAAGGATTCCTTTTATTTCTGAATGGAGAAGAATTGGCCATGGAAACCGAAATCGATCAATTGTACAAAGACATCATTTTCCATTCCAAATCGGAGCCAGCGATACAAGTGGGTGCTTGGTGGCGGGGACTCGGTTTCAAAGGCGGGAAAGTGGATGATTTGATGGTGTACAATCGGGCATTAATTCCCCAAGAAATCAAAATTCTTGCCCAAAAAACCCATTGGGAATCCATTGTTTCCAAACCCATCGCTCAGCTTTCCGCTTTGGAGAAAAATACCTTGCACGATTATTTCACCCAAGTGGTGGATGAAAATTACCAAAAAGCTTTCCAAGAATTAACGAATTTACGAACAGCCTTGTCGGATTCTACGGAAAACATTCCGGAATTGATGATTATGCAAGAGCGTCCAAAACCCAAGCAGGCTTATTTGTTGGCTAGGGGTCAATACGATGCACCAACCGTTCCGGTGTATCCTTCCACGCCAAATAGCATCTTGAACTTCCCGGCACAATTACCCAAAAACCGATGGGGATTGGCGCAATGGTTGACACATGAGGACCATCCCCTGACGTCCAGAGTCGCAGTGAATCGTTTGTGGCAAAGCTTTTTTGGAACAGGATTGGTAAAGACTTCGGAAGATTTTGGGAATCAAGGTGAGATGCCGAGTCATCTCGAATTATTGGACGGTTTGGCGGTGGATTTCATGCAAAATAAGTGGGATGTAAAATACCTGATTAAGCAAATGGTACTTTCTGAAACCTATCAACAAGATTCGAAAGTCGACAAAGCCACCAGAGAATTGGATCCAGAAAATCGCTATTTGTCGAGAGGCCCTTCTACCCGTTTAAGTGCGGAAATGTTGCGCGACAATGCCTTGGCAGCCAGCGGTTTGTTGAATACTGCCATTGGTGGCAAGAGCGTGAAACCCTATCAGCCATCCGGTTTGTGGGAAATCAACAGTTCCACCTATCAGCAAGACACCACCGACGCCATTTATCGCCGAAGTTTGTATGTGATCGTGAAAAGAACCGTTCCGAATCCAACCTTGAGCACTTTTGATGCCTCAGCTCGGACTTCTTGTTTGCCAAGAAGACAAAAAACGAATACCCCTTTGCAAGCCTTGGTGGCATTGAATGACCCCACATTTGTAGAGGCTTCCAAATGGATTGCTTCGGAGATGTGTCAAGAGAAAGATGTTAAAACGGCCATTCGAAATGCTTACCGAAAATTGACCGGAGTATTTCCATCTGAAACCCAAGTGAGTTTATTGCAGCAATTACAAGCGAGTCAGGCCGAGAAATTCAAGCAATTTCCACAAAAAATAGTAGGCTGGACACAGACCGGCAAGCGGCCATTGGCAGCGGGCCAAGACAAAGCACAATTGGCAGCCAATGCCGTGGTGGCGAGTACCATTTTAAATTCAGATGCAACCCTAATGAAGCGATAATCATGGCGGACAAAAATGACTTGATCGAATTACATCGGAAGCTGGATCGCAGGGATTTTCTGCAAAAAACAGCGATGGGTTTTGGTGCCTTGGCCCTGAATTCAGTCTTTGCCGGACAAGCCAAAGGCGAAAGCATGGAAGAGCAAATCATGCGGGCTTTGCCCAGCATTGCCCCCAAAGCCAAGCGCGTGGTGTATCTTTTCATGGCCGGTGGACCTTCTCAATTTGAGACCTTCGATTACAAACCCAACTTGAAATCCTTTTACGGAAAAGATTTGCCAGATTCCGTTCGGAAAGGGCAACGATTAACCGGCATGAGCGCCAATCAAGCCATTTTGCCTGTGGTTCCGCCCAATTTCAACTTCCAACGCCATGGGAAATCGGGTACCTGGGTGAGTGAATTATTGCCCTATACCGCACAAGTGGTGGATGATTTGTGCATCATCAATTCCATGTATACGGAACAAATCAACCATGATCCCGCCATTACTTTTTTCCAAACGGGACACCAATTGGCTGGCAGACCTTCCATTGGATCTTGGTTGAGTTACGGTTTGGGTTCTGAAAACCAGAATTTACCTGCATTTATTGTGTTGGTTTCCAAAGATGCCAGCAAAGATCAACCCTTGTATTCACGCTTGTGGGGCAATGGATTTTTGCCTTCTGAGCATCAGGGAGTGCAATTTAGATCAGGCAAAGATCCCGTTTTGTTTTTGAATAATCCTGAAGGATATGATGGAGCAGACCGCAAAGAAATGTTGGATTATTTGTCCAAACTAAACGCATTGCAAAACGACACCTGGGGTGATCCGGAAATCGACGCCCGCATTGCACAATATGAAATGGCCTTTAAAATGCAGACTTCCGTTCCGGAAGTGATGGATTTAAAAGATGAAAGTGAAGAAACCTTCGAATTATATGGACCAGGAAGCAAAGACAAAGGAAGCTTTGCGGCGAATTGCTTATTGGCTAGAAAGTTGTTGGAAAAAGACGTTCGATTTGTTCAATTGTATCACCAAGGTTGGGACCATCATGGCGATTTGCCGAGAAATATTGCCAAGCAATGTAAGCAAACGGATCAGGCAACGGCGGCATTGTTGATGGATTTAAAACGAAGAGGATTGTTGGAAGATACCTTGGTCGTGTGGGGTGGAGAATTTGGACGGACGGTTTATTCGCAAGGAAAATTATCCGCCACCTCCTATGGGCGAGATCACCATCCGCGTTGTTTTTCCATGTGGATGGCGGGAGCAGGCGTAAAACCTGGAATCACCTATGGCCAAACAGACGATTTTTCTTACAACATTGAAAAAGACCCTGTCCATG
>JBILRJ010000188.1:0-6015 GCA_044372695.1 Spirosomataceae bacterium | reverse complement strand
GTCGGGATATCAAAATTATGGCCAAATTCTTTGATGATATACTCAGACGACAATTTCGTTGCTCCGTACAAAGAACGAACGCCTTCTAATGGAAAATCTTCGGAAATCCCCGCCTTTGAAACTCCTGGTATGGTTTGTTGATTGGAGAAATCAAATCTTTTTTCACTGGTTTCTAATTGTACGTCCAATAATCGATCGTATGGATATACCCGACTAGTAGATAAGAACACAAATTTAGCTTGGTGTCTTCTAGCAAAATATAATGTATTAATCGTTCCGTTTAAGTTCGTGTCGATCAAGTTTTCCAACTCGCCAGGAACAGTTCCCGCCAAAACCGAAGGTTCAGCCGCCGCATCAATGACTAAATCAACTTTGGGTATTCGATCAAAATCAGTTTTGATTCGCACGTCGCCATGAACAAACTGAATACCGTAAGATAGAATTTTACGCAAATTCAACTCAGACCCTCTTCTGGATAGATTATCTAAACAATAAATTTCCGATTGTTGAAAATACTCTTTGAACAAAATGGCTAAATTCGATCCAACGAAGCCGCAGCCTCCTGTGATTAATATTTTCATACCTACTTGGATTCCATGTATCGATTGTAAATGTCATGAAATACATCTTCCAAAGACTTGGTAATATCCCAATTCGGATAATGCGCTTTCATTTTTCTTAAATCACTGTAATAACAAATGTGATCCCCAATGCGATTGGTTTCATCGTATTTGTATTTCATGGGAATACCACTGATTTTAGCAATTAAATCAAATGCTTCCAAAATAGAAACGGAGTTATCTTTTCCGCCTCCAATGTTGTACACTTCCCCAATTCTTGGCGCTTTGATGAATTCTTCAATGAATCTAGCCACATCCAGCGAGTGGATGTTGTCTCTTACTTGCTTTCCTTTATATCCAAAAACGGTGTATTCTTTTTGTTCCAAATTACATTTGATCAAATAACTTAAGAATCCGTGCAATTCTACCCCAGCATGGTTTGGCCCAGTTAAACACCCTCCCCTTAAACAGGCGGTTGGCATATTGAAATACCTTCCATATTCTTGAACCGAAATATCAGCAGATACTTTGGACGCTCCAAAAAGTGAGTGCTTAGATTGGTCAATACTGAAACTCTCCGCAATTCCATGCTCATATGTCGCATCATCGTAATCAAAACGGGTTTCTAATTCCTTCATATTGATGAAATTAGGAGCATCACCATATACTTTATTGGTAGATAAATGCACAAAAGGGGTGTTGGTATTGTATCTTCTTGTCGACTCCAATAAATTAAATGTTCCTACGGCATTAGTATCGAAATCTTCGAAAGGAATTGAGGCAGCTCTATCATGACTCGGTTGCGCCGCAGTGTGTACGATCGCATCTGGTTGAATGCTTGGAATCAAGTCCAAAACACTTTGTCTATCACGAATATCTACTTGGTGGTGTTGGTACAAGTCGCTAAATTTTGCTAATCGATCTTGGTTGGAAGAATTGTCGCCTTGAGAACCAAAAAAAACAGCTCTTTGGTTGTTATCTACTCCATGAACTGTCCAGCCTTTTTCTAGAAAATATTCACTAACCTCTGATCCAATTAAACCTAGTGATCCTGTTACTATTAATTTTTTTGCCATTGAAATTGAAAATAAAAGTCAAAGATAATTAAATTAGTTGGAAATTTTTTCCACCAAAATAGGTTTCACGCCTGAATAAACCCATTTTCTTAGCGCATCAAAAGCCTTTTCACTTTGTTGGGGAGTAAAAGCACAATGTCCTTGGCCATCTGTGTATTTGACCGCAAAATAGGCATGTTTATTTTGCTGAATGACCATATTTTCAAAATTCGTCACTGCATAGCTAGGGGGAATCAATGGGTCATAAATGGTATGAACCAATAAAACAGGTTTGTTAATATTTCCAGTTCGATCGTATTTGCTATAAAGCACGTTTGGATTTTTTGTCGCAGCAAGGCGTTCGGCTAATGCATTCACTTTCTCATCATCTGGGAAACCCGTATAGATTGTTTGAGTATTGTCAAATGGATTGCCTTGTACTTTAAGAGCTATATCTCTCAATACATTCAAATTGAAAAACAAAGCCGAAGGCAAATCTTTTAATTTCAAATCAAACCTTTTGGCAAAAGCCTTCGCTAAAACAGAATCCTTCAACATCACGGCTTTACTAATTTCTTGCATTCTGGAACCGGCTTGTTGAAATGAAGCAAATTGAATACTACTTTTAGTATCAAAAATTTCTTTTAAACTAGGTACAATGCCTGGAAATAGTCCATTGAATGTGGCATACATATCAAATTCTTTTCGATTCTGTAAATAAGGTCTAGATGCCAAAGGACACAATGGTAAACCGCCATTGTAATAGTTGCCGAAGTTTTCCATAATGGCCAAGGTAATACCTCCACCCATCGATTGACCAACCATAAAGGTGGAATCGGGTTGTCCATACTTTTCAATGAATTTTTTCCTTAACTCTTCCGTCGCATCTACCGCCTCAGGTAAAGCCCAACCTTGTATCGGATAATCCGACGCGGCAAGGGCAAAACCTTTGTTCAAAATAAATGCCATTTTTTTCTCTAAACCTGCATTGGCACTAGCGGCCGGACTTCCCATAAATTGGTAGCCATGGGCAAACATGACCAATTTTTTATTCCAATTTTTGGGAATTAATACTTGATAAGTTCCTCCTTTTAAAGGTCCTAAATCCATTTTTTCTTGAGCAATACTGGCGAAAGAGATCAACCAAAAAAGAAGTAAAAGTGATTTTCCGCGCATTTATTTCATTTTATTAAAGACCAAATCGATTAATTTTTTTACTCCTTGCTTGTGAAGAATGTAAATAATATCTGTGAAAAAGCGTACGACACCAGGGTAAAATAAGTGTTCATTAATAACGTACAAATGCTTGAAAGTTCTTGTTAACCTAGGCCTGTAACCGTTGTACGTCATTTTTTCTAATTTGCCGGTTCGCATATTTTTTAATGTCATACGCAACAATAATTCACCTGATATGGTATTGGACCCCATCGGTGAAAAATACAAACAATCTTTGAAAAAATAATGGGTTACTTGTGATAGTCGTGTCGTTCCTTGTTTTAGGACGGGACTTCCTCCATGAACGATGTTGGATGACCAAATTAAAACATCCCCTTTTTTGGCTAGAAATACATGTTTTTCATAAGGAGAATTTTCCATGATTTCTCCCATGAAATTTTCATACTGAGAATAGTTGTCATAACTATTGTCTAACAGGTCTTCCTTGAAATCATTGAAATTATATTCCGGCATTCTATGAGAGCCGGGATAATAAAACAAAGGTCCATTTTCTTCTGTAACGTCTTCCAAGGCGACCCAAACTCCTGCCATGTATCTGGCGGGCAAGGAACTAAAATGGATGGTATCGGAGTGTGCTTTTTGTTGAGAACCCCTTAAAAAGTTGAGCGTTTGGAATGGAACCACCTCTCTACCATAAAGCATTTCCAAGGTTTCTAACACACTAGGTTTAATAGATAAATTAGTAACTGGTTCAGAATAATTCCACAAATCTTGGCATCTATTGGCTTCTCGATTATGTTTATATTTAAAATCGGGATTAAATCCCTTGGTATGCATTTCTTCAATGACTACATCCAATTCCTCCTCATTGAAAACATTCCTAATAACAACAAAGCCATTTTTATGATAATCACGAGCTAATTGTTCATTTTCTTTACTTAGATTTTTGTCTTTTATGATTTTTTCAAAAAACGGGGATTCCACCCAAGGGATATTCATTTTCATTCTTAAAACTTTTTCAAACTCCAATTTCAAGTTTTTTTTAACCAAACAAAAATTTGTTCGCCAAGAATTTATTTAAAGGTTTAATTTCATTCGTGTTAAAATGAAAGCATTGCTAATTAAAGACGCCTTAGGTATTAGCTAAAAGAGAAGAGAGATGCTTTCCGTTAATGACTAATCCCTAATATTGCGAATTAAGGGTTGAAATTATTATTAGGGTCTGTTCTAAACGTACGTTTAAAAGTGAATTTGAATTTGCCTTTACGCCTCCGCCTTCCTCAGGCATCGGTATAGACCTCTTACATCAAACCGCTGCTTTCAAATCTTTCGTCAGATTAACCGCAAGTTCATTTATAAGTTCTAAAAAAGCATAAATAGCGTTGGCTGAGTCGAAGCCAAAAGCGGTATGAAGAGAAGTATAAATTGGATATTTCAACCCTTGATTCGCATTGTTACTTGTTAGAGACAAATGTATTCAGATAAATGACATTCATTTTATCAAACAACTGAACTTTTAACCCTGTAAATTGCAGGGGGAAAGGGGACGCATTACCCCTTAAAAAAAGAAAATCCGAATCGCTAATTGAAAACTTATATTTTTGATCAATTAACTGATTATTTCTCACAGCGATACAAGTCATTAGATATTAATGCGAATTAAGGGTTGAAATTATCATTAGTGTGAGTTCTAAATCTATATTTAAAAGAGATTTGAATTTGCTATTTCCCTATTTCTTTGACAGAAATGCAATTTACTGGCTATTTCTTTTTCATTGGTATTTCTTTTTTTGAAAAAAAAGAAACAAAAAAACTTAAATGAATTATGAGTTATGAATTATGATTTAAGAAATTAAGACAAAGACTTACACATTTCAAAAAATATTCATAACTCATAATCTATAATTCAAACCTCATAATCCATAACTCATAATTCATAATTATTCAGGCTTCTTTCAAATCTTTCGTCGGTTTAAGCGTTGGCCATAAATAAATTTTTATAACGAATGATTCAAATGTTTTTTAACCCTTAATTCGCATTATTAGTTATTAGTGATTAGAAAATTATGAATTATGAGTTATTTAGATATTTAATTCAAAACTCGTTGACCCCTAATAACTAACAATAATACCTAATCACTAATAACTAAAATCAACCTCTTCTTCTACCGAAGAAACCCCTTATTTGGGCCTGTTCTGGTGAATCGTTTGAAATAAAACCTTATATTTCGGACAATTTTAAAAAACCTATTTAATATAATGTCTGATTCGAATTCAAAATTTGCCTTAACCGAAGACTGGACGGTCGTGGTCTTCGGATTTTTGTTAATTGCCCTAGCGCTTTTTGGTGTCAAAGTTCCTAGTCCTGCTTTTGGCTGGAAAGATTCCACCGAACTTTTTGAAAAAGTATTAACCACAGAAAACTTTGCCAAAATAGCCACCGTATTTTGTTACGTTTACGGTGTAGCGATTTTAGCGACCAAAGCACTAGGCAAAAATGCCCTTGCCACCATCAAAGGCTTTCCGATTGTATATATCTTGACTTGCTTGGCATTGATCTTAGCAGGAAATGCATTCTTAAAAAATTGGAATTTAGAAGCTGTTATTTTTAGCTTGTCGATTGGCCTAATTTTAAGCAATTTCTTTTCTCTTCCTAAATGGTTAACCGATTCATTATCCACCGAATTATTTGTTAAAATCGGATTGGTGATTTTAGGATCGAGTGTCATTTTTGGGGATATCCTGAAAGCGGGTTCTTTGGGATTGGTTCAAGCCTTGATCGTGGTAGTATCCGTTTGGTATTTTGCCTTTTGGGTATCTAAAAAATTGGGCGTAGATGAAGAAATGGCCATCATGATTTCCAGTGCGGTATCTATTTGTGGTGTTTCTGCGGCTATTGCTACTTCAGGAGCGATCAAAGGCGATTCGAAAAAATTGTCTTATGTGATTTCCATTGTGTTGATTACCGCCATTCCGATGATCATCTTTTTACCTTTTATCGCAAAGGCTTTGGGACTTTCGCAAGAAGTAACAGGCGCTTGGTTGGGTGGCACAATCGATACAACGGGGGCTGTGATTGCTTCTGGAAGTTTGGTTGGAGAAAAAGCTTTGGAAATTTCTACCATTGTGAAATTTTCGCAAAATGTTTTATTGGGTCTAGCGGCTTTTGCCATTTCCATTTATTGGACTTATACCAAAAATCAATCGGCTGAAGTGAAAGAAGC
>JBILRJ010000017.1:0-21984 GCA_044372695.1 Spirosomataceae bacterium | reverse complement strand
ATATTCAGAATGATGTTGTTCTACCTCTACCCTTGTTACACGACCTAAACGACGGTCTTTAATTTTCTTTTTGATTTCATCGACAAAATCCGTTTCAGCATCTTCGTGCTCTACTACGTCAAAATCGCCATTGCGGGTAATTCTAAAAAGAGAAGATGACTCAATATCCACATTTCGGTACAAAACCTGCAAATGATGACGAATGATTTCCTCGATGGGGATAAATAATACCTGATCTTCCCGTTCAATGACATAAAAACGAGCTAAATTCAATGGAATTTGTACAAAAGAGATTTTATGCTCTTTGTCTAACTTAATATGTCCATTTTTTTTCTCGGTATAACCAATGGTCACAACGCCAAAAATCAAGGTTTTGGCCAATAAACTAGGAAAAGTATGTGTGTGGTCAAAAACCATGGGAGTTAACATCGGGTAGATCGTCCGATGAAAATAGTTTTCTATTTCCAACATTTCGTCCGAATTAAGCATCTCCAAATTGGCCGCTAAACCTAATCCATTCTCTGGAAACAAAGGCAAAATTTCCTCTCGAAATATTCGATGTTTTTCGAAACTAAATGCCTGCGCCTCAGAGATGAGGGTATGCTTAAATGGCATCAAGGTTAAACCTGAGTAATCCGTTCTTTCTTTCCCAAAATCGATGTAATTGTACAAGGAACCCACCCGGATCGTAAAAAACTCGTCCAAATTTGAGGCTGTGATGGCCAAAAATTTCAATCGATCGAACAAATTTTTTGAGGAATCTCTCGCTTGATCAAGTACACGTTCATCAAACTTTAACCAAGATAAATCGCGCGAAATAAATTTCGACTTAGCAATAATATCTTGGGATTTCAACAAAGATTTGTCCATTTTTTTGGCCTTAAAACGAGAATTGGTTAAGTTTATTTTCCAATTTTTCGGCTGCAAGAAATACAAAAGATTCCCTTTTTGGGAATCTTTTGATTTAGATCCATCGTTATTTTTAGGAGTAAGACTCATGACCTAAGCATTTATGGTTTGATCCTTGATGGCTTCGTAATCAGAACCTAAACGACCCACCTCATTCATTAAGTATTTTTGCAAACCAAGGTTGAATGATCGTTGATCCTCTGGGTTAAGACCCGCATAAAAATCTTTCAATTCTTGATTGATTGCCAACTTATCTTGTTCAGTAGGCGCGTTAATTGCACGAAAATGATAAGACTTAAAATCAAATTCCATTACCTAAACGTCTACTTTTGCGTATTTAGCATTCTTTTCAATAAAGTCCCTACGTGGTGCTACTTCATCTCCCATCAACATAGAGAACAATAAATCAGCCTCAATTGCTGACTCAACGTTTACTTGCTTCAAAGTCCTGGAATCTGGATTCATGGTTGTTTCCCACAATTGTTCTGCATTCATTTCTCCCAAACCCTTGTAACGTTGGATTCCAACATTTTCTTCTTTTCCACCACCTGCTAATTCACGAATTGCTTCGTCTCTTTGTTGCTCCGTCCAAACATAACGAACAGCTTGTCCTTTTTTCACTTGATACAAAGGAGGTTGAGCAATGTAAATGTATCCATGATCCACTAATTCACGCATATAACGGAAAAAGAAGGTCAAAATAAGCGTACGAATGTGACTACCGTCAATATCAGCATCGGTCATGATGATGATTTTATGATACCTTAATTTTTCAATGTTCAAAGCTCTTTCATCTCCATCTTTACCAAAGGAAACACCCAAAGCAGTGATCATATTCTTGATCTCTTCATTTTCATAGATCCGGTATTCTTGTGCTTTCTCCACGTTCAAAATTTTACCTCTTAATGGTAAAATTGCTTGAAAAGCTCTATTTCTACCTTGTTTAGCAGTTCCACCTGCCGAGTCTCCCTCGACCAGGTACAACTCACAAACATTTGGATCGGAGTCCGAACAATCGGCCAATTTACCCGGCAATGAATTAGAACCCAACACCGTTTTACGTTGAACCATTTCACGGGCTTTTCTTGCCGCATGACGAGCTTGAGCTGCTAAAATCACCTTGGCAACAATTTGACGAGCCTCTTTTGGATGCTCCTCTAACCAAGACTCTAACATATCAGACATTGCAGAGGATACCGCTCCAGAAACCTCTCCGTTTCCTAATTTAGTTTTTGTTTGACCTTCAAACTGAGGTTCTGCGACTTTTACAGAAATAACCGCAGTCAAACCTTCTCTAAAATCGTCACCGGCAATGTCAATTTTTAATTTCTCTAAGGCTCCTGACTTGTCGGCATAGTTCTTCAAAGTACGGGTTAATGCACCTCTAAATCCTGCCACGTGTGTACCTCCTTCAATGGTATTGATGTTGTTTACATAAGAAACCACATTTTCCGAATAAGAAGTATTATACATCATTGCCACTTGTACAGGAACGCCATTTTTGTCGCCCTCCATGTATATCGGCTCTGAAATCAAAGCTTCACGAGTCGCATCCAAATAAGTAACAAATTCTCTTAATCCACCTTCTGAGAAAAACTCTTCTGATCTTGCTACCCCATTCTCATCTAAATCACGTAAATCTGTCAACTCCACCCGAATACCCGCATTCAAAAATGACAATTCTCTCAAACGGCCAGCAACCGTTTCATACTTATATTCCGTTACGGTGAAAATTGTTTCATCAGGTTTGAATAAAACCGATGTTCCAGTGGTTTCAGAGGTACCTATTTCTTTTACAGGATACTGCGGTACTCCTATTTTGTACTCTTGTTGAAAAATTTTCCCTTCTCTGCGAACTGTAACTTTCAAATCAGTCGACAATGCATTCACACAAGACACCCCGACTCCGTGTAATCCACCCGAAACTTTGTAAGTATCTTTGTCGAATTTTCCACCTGCGTGCAAAACAGTCATAACAACCTCCAAAGCTGATCGTTGCTCCTTAGTATGCATTCCTGTTGGAATACCACGACCATTATCTTCCACTAAAATGGAATTGTCTGTATTGATGGTCACTTTAATCTTATCACAATGGCCAGCTAGCGCCTCATCAATGGAATTGTCTACTACCTCCCAGATTAAATGATGAAGACCCTTAAAACCCGTATCACCAATGTACATGGAGGGACGCTTTCTAACAGCCTCTAAACCTTCTAATACTTGAATATTATCTGCACCATAATTTGCTCTATCCTGAGCGGCTGAATCTTGTGCTTCTGACATAATTTATGTGTATGTTATTAATTTAACTCTTTAAAATTTTAAGGAACCGTATTTTTTTTTGATTATCAAAATACAATCTTAAAAATACCATTTTTTCCTTTGAAAAACTAAATTTTCAGCGGAAAAATGAGCGACAAATTTTTAGTGCTTGAAATGACGAATTCCTGTCATGACCATTGCCATTTGATTTGCGTCACAATAGGCGATGGAATCTTGATCTTTGATAGAACCACCAGGTTGCGTTACGGCCACAATTCCTGCTTTTCCTGCAATTTCTACACAATCAGGAAAAGGAAAAAATGCATCGGATGCCATCACAGAACCCTTCAAATCAAAACCAAATTCCTTGGCTTTTTCAATGGCTTGCTTCAAAGCGTCCACACGGGAAGTTTGTCCAACTCCCGATGCTAACAATTGACCCTCTTTAGCTAATACTATGGTATTAGATTTGGTGTGCTTACATATTTTTAAAGCAAAAGCCAACGCCCGTTTTTGCTCATCGCTTGGAGCAATTTTTGTAACGGTTTTAAAATCCTCCACTCCTTCCATCACTAAATCTTTATCTTGTTCCAAAACTCCGTTCAACAATGTTTTAAACATGACTTTCGGGAAATCTTGTGCATTTCTTTTCAATAAAATTCGATTTTTCTTGGTTTTTAAAACTTCCAATGCCTCCTCTGTGAAACCAGGAGCAATTAAAATTTCACAAAACAATGGATTAATCGATTCAGCAGCAGACTTATCTACGATTTGGTTCGTAGCCAAAACACCCCCAAATGCAGAAATTGGATCACATGCCAAGGCTTTTTCATAAGCTTCTTGAACACTAGCGCCGGTAGCCACACCGCAAGCGTTCATGTGTTTGATGATCACAAATGCGGTTTCCGAAAACTCATCCAATAAAGTTAAGCAAGCATCAACATCCACTAAATTATTGTATGACAACTCCTTACCGTGCAACTTATCAAACAAGCTCGATAAATCGCCATAAAAAGTACCTTGTTGATGCGGATTTTCTCCATATCTCAATCCATTAGCAGGAAAAGCGCGATAATTTGATAAAGCAATTGATTCTCCCGCAAAATAACGCTGAATAGCTCCGTCATAATGGGAAGATACAGCGAATGCTTTTTGAGCAAAACTTCTTCTTTGCTCTAAACTAGTTGCAGCGCCATTGGCTGAAAAAATAGAAAGCACTTCTGCATATTGCTCCCTTGAAGAAACAATCAAAACATCTGCGAAATTTTTAGCCGCACCTCTAATCAAGGAAATTCCACCAATGTCAATTTTCTCAATGATATCTTCATCCGAAGCTCCAGAGGCAACCGTTTCTTCAAATGGATATAAATCCACCATGACCAAATCCAATGCTGGAATTTCGTATTGTTTAGCCACTTCTACATCAGATGGAAGATCACGGCGATACAAAATCCCTCCAAAAACTTTTGGGTGTAAAGTCTTCACACGACCTCCAAAAATAGAAGGATAACCGGTTAAATCCTCAACTGGAATCACGGGAATTCCCATTTCTTCAATGAATTGTTGTGTTCCACCAGTGGAATACAAAACAACTCCAGATTGATGAAGTTCTTGAATAATGGGTGCTAAACCGTCTTTGTAATAAACTGAAATTAAGGCTGATTGAATTTTCTTTAATGACATGGGGGCTTGTAATAAATGAAGCCCCAAAGGTACGAATTAAAACAAAATTCGACTAATTTTTAGATTTCTTATTGCTTAATTTTTCATATCTCAACAATGCTTCTAAATAATAATAATCAGCATAGATCAAGGGTACGTCAATTTCCGAATTCAAGCCCTTAGCTCCCACGCAATGTTTAATTAAGAAATTATTATTTTCGCCCAAAGCAGCACGATAAGCTGGGCTTGATAAAGACTCTAACATTTTTACGCCATCTGCATAGTATCTTTTACCTTTTTGGCCAGAATAAGTCGACAATTCCAATAATGCCGAAGCAGCAATAGCACCGGCGGAAGCATCTCTTTCTTCATTGGGGATATTGGGTGCAAAGAAATCCCAATAAGGAATTTTATCTGATGGCAAATTTGGATGATTCAAGTAGTAGTCCGTAATTTTTTGTGCAAAATCTAAATACTTCTGATCCTTCGTCTCTCGATACATCGTCACATATCCGTAAATCGCCCAAGCATGCCCGCGTGTCCAAGTAGATTCATCCTGATATCCTTGATGTTGTTTTTTAGCCAAAACCTTTCCGTCTACATCGTAGCAAATTACATGATAACTGGAAAAATCAGGTCTAAAATGATTTTTCATGGTATTATCAGCATGCGTCAAGGCAATTTCCTTGTAAACAGGATCTCCTGTTTCCCTCGATGCCCAAAACAACAATTCCAAATTCATCATATTATCGATGATCACTGGATATTTGTAGCCGCCTTTGAAACTATTCCAAGATTTAATTAATCCAATTTTGGGATCAAAACGAGTAGCCAATGATTTAGCCGATTGAATCAAGACTTTTTTAGCTTTAGGGTCTTTAGTTAAGCGTAATTCATTGCCAAAAGAATCAAACATCATAAAACCTAAATCATGCGTTCCCGTGTTGTATTGTTCTTTTTCAACAGCCGCAGTCCACAACCTAGCAGCTTTTTCCCACTTAGCATCCTTGGATTTTTCAAACAAATACCACAAACCACCGGGGAAAAATCCTGAACACCACCAACTAGATGGCAAATTTCGATAGCTTCCATCAGGTTTTGCTGAGTGTATAGTCACACTTGTATCCGGATGGTCTGCCAGCATTCTTTCATATTGTTGACCCGCTAACTGAAATTGCTTGTTGACATCTATTTTTTGAGCAAAAACTCCCGTAGATAATAAAACAAAAATTGGAATTAATTTTTTCATAGCATTAAATTAAGATTATTATTTATTTATCGACCCATCCAACCGCCATCGACGGTCAAAATTGTGCCATTTACATAATTAGAAGCAGCCGAAGCCAAAAATACAATAGGGCCTTTGAAATCCTCAGGCTGCCCCCAACGACCTGCTGGAATACGAGCTAAAATAGACGAGCTTCGGTCGGCATCATTCCTCAAAGCTTCGGTATTATCAGTTGAAATATAACCCGGTGCAATGGCATTTACGTTGATTCCTTTACTCGCCCATTCATTAGCTAAAGCCATGGTCAATCGGGCTATTCCACCTTTGCTTGCGGCATATCCAGGCACGTTGATACCCCCTTGAAAACTCAACAAAGATGCAGTAAAAATAATTTTACCCGATCCATTCGTAATCATATTCCGACCAATTTCTCTGCTTAAAATAAATTGGGAGGTTAAATTCACCTCCAACACTTCATCCCAGTATTCATCCGAATGGTCCGCAGCAGGATCCCTTAGAATTGTTCCTGCATTATTGACCAATATATCTATTCTAGGAAATTTTTTAATCAATTGTTTGATAAAATCATACAAGGATTCACGATCTGAAAAATCAGCTTGATAGGCAGTAAAACTTCTTCCCAAGGCAACAATTTCTTTTTCAACCTCTGAATTTTCCAATTCCAAATTAGCAGAAACACCGATGATATCTGCACCAGCTTCAGCTAAAGCAAGGGCCATTGCTTTTCCTATTCCTCTTTTACATCCTGTAACTAAAGCGATTTTACCTGTTAAATTAAATGAATCTTGCATAGACTAAATTTACCCTAAAAGTATCGAAAAGCAAATATTTACTCAAAATTGAACGATTTTCTTAGTCAATCACCTGAATTACTTGTACTCCATCTTTCACTGCTTCAAAAGCTACCAACCAAGATTTACCGTTCCACTTGATTACCGGGTAAGAACAATCCCATTGTTTATCCGAGATGTATTTTTTAGTCAATTTCCCCTTTGCATCTTTGACCACCATTCCTATTTGTTTATAATACCTCTCGCCCTCTTGTTTGATTTCGGCAAAAACTAGAGCTGTTTCTCCTTTCGGGTTAGAGGCCAATTGAGGCATGCGCATTTTATCGCCAGGTAAATGGAGTATCATTTTCTTGGAACTTTGATAGGCCCATTTAATTCCAGATGAACCTTCTGCACCGGTATACCAAGCCGCTTCCAAGCCTTTCGAACCTCGAGCTAAGGATGGCCCAGCATGAGGACATGCATTGACTACCCAATGATCTTCATATAGAGGAACGGATTCTGTGTAATTTTTTCCAAAATCAGAAGAATGAATATAAGCCATATCTCTTTCTCCTTTATCGTTTAAATCGCGATAAATTACATCCACATTTCCTTTTTCATCTGCCAAAGCATCAATTCTGCAACATTCACAGGTTTGTCTATCCAATATCTTCATCGATCCAAATCCTTCTTTTGGGCGAGTTTCGGCTGTAACTAAGGTGCGCCCTTTAGGTCCCACTTTTACATCTAACCAATAAGCACCCACTTCCCCATTCGGTAAAGAAATAATTTTACCAAAAGAATGACTTAGTCCTGCCGATGTATCTTTATGAATGTATTGGGGTTTTTGCCATATTCCATCCACTTCCATCGCATATAACAAATCGCCGTTAAAACGTGAGGCAGCTGTAGGTCGGTTCATTTCATACAAAAGGATACATGTTCCGTCTGTTTTGTAAGAAAGCTTTGGCATTCCCTCCGCATGCGTAGACGCTTTTTTATCAATGGGGACCTGCTGAGCAGGCGCTTGATTGACTTTTCGAAAAAACAAAACTCCATTGGCTGATTTCTCTACCCAAGATAGCACGACATCGCCGTTTGATTTCAATGCAAAAGAGGGGTCCATGGCCTGATTAGCTGGGTTAGACACCGTTTGCGCGAAAGAGACCTGCGCAAAGAAAACGAGCAAAAGGATGATTTTTTTCATTTTTTGAATAGTTGGAATACATCAATTTGAAGCCCTAAAACAAACGTACGGGGCGGCGCAGGCGTATATGTCGCTCTGTCGGTTACATTATTTCCACGGGTAGCCGCCGATGCATATAATGCGTCTCCCAGATTTAGGACATTGGCAAATACTTGGTAAGCTTTGTAATTATATCCTGTTCTCAAATTAAAGACGGATGCGCCTTCATAGCTTCGGATATTCACTTGATTCTCAAACCAAGGACCAATCCTTTGCCATTCCAATGCGATTCGAGCACCTTTGTATTTATATGTCACTTCTGAATTTGCAATGAAATTAGGCGCTTGCGGCATTTCTTTGCCATTCACATTTTTTATAGCATCGGATGCACGGTTACTCAATACAAAATCTAAAAACGTATGTTTCGCATTCGTTCCTCCAAAACGGAAGTTCCAAGCGTCATTTGGTCGGTATGTGATTTGATACTCAATCCCCTCATGAAGTGTTTTTCCCGCCGACTGAAAGTCGGTGGTGTTATCCGGCTGACGGATGCCCAATAACTCATTCTTTCCTTCCAAACGGTAAAACGTATAATCGAAATAAAGTTTATTGTCAAACAAAGAAGCCCAACCACCGACTTCGTAATTAGAGAATACGGCTGGATCAATGCTTAAATAAAACTTCTCCCCTGTTGCTGTAGCTTGTGCAGCAGGTCGTGGACGGAACACCGCAGAAAGTGCTGGAGGCGAGAAGCCTTTGGAAAAATTAGTATAGAAACCAACATTTGAGCTGGCTTCGTAGGTAAGCCCTAATTTGGGTGAAAATTGCGCATAACTTTTTGCTCCCATGGAATTGTCAATGAAGTTTGTGTAATCAAACGACATTTGATCAAAACGGCCTCCTAAAGAAAGACGCAATTTGTCAACAGGGTGTAGATCAACTTGTGCATAAGCTGCTTTATTCCAAATGAGGGCCGAATAATTACTCAAAAAACTAGTAGGCAATACTTCCTTAATTGTAAATTTCTCGACAGATCGTTTATCGGGTCTCAAGGTGGCTGCAAGATTAATCCGATACGCCCAGTAGTCATTAGGTGAGCGATCGAGTAAAAAACCTGCCACAAGTTTAGAATTCAAGAATTCAAACGACTGATTATGTTGGCCCATCACCCCAAAACTCTGAAAACTATTTTCATTAATTTGCCCTGAGGCAGAGAGCGATGGCGGAGCCCATGAAATCAAATAAGAGGGATTTTGACCTAATGCATTATCCCGATAAAAAGCCGTCAGACTTGAATTGGATTTTTCTGACCATTGATGTTCCAATGTTAAACGGGAACGAGATGAGAAGGACTCACGGTAGGTAAAGTCCGCAGGACTTCTATAAGTCCGCGAATAAAAGCCGGTACTATCAATGTTCCCCCCTGTTTGAGAAAAATAGTCGTTATAGGCAAAAGATCCCCACAGCTTCGTTTTTGGCGTGAATTGATAATCCAAACGGACATTGACTGAAGTCTTATCGAAATCAGAATTCGAAGCCCATGAACCTTTTTGACGAGCCAAATAGCCTCCAGTCATGATAGACCATTTTTTCCCTAAAGATGCACCAGCTGTAAATTGAACACGGCCATAGCCCCATTGATCCATTTGATATCCTATCTGAGCGGTAGGAATTCCTGGAGCTGTTTTGGTGATCAAATTAATCGCGCCACCCACTGCCTCTGGGCCATAAAGTGAGGACGCAGGCCCCTTGATAATCTCGATGGAATTTAAGCCAAGAATGTTGGATTCAATCAAGGCATTGTGATTGAAAACACCCAAAGGGCGTAATGGCAAGCCATCTTCCAAGTATAAAAAATAAGCACTTGTACCAAAAGGAAAGCGTATTCCCATCCCATGTTGTTCGTTGTTGTAGTTCAACATGACTACCCCAGGAACCTTATTGATTAATTCAGTTAATTGGATCGCTCGCGTATCTTGAATCAAGGCTGAACCGATTTTATGAATGGCCACTGGTGTTTCAGCCCGTGTAGCTGCTTGACGGGAAGCAGTCACCACCACCGATTCCAGCGTTTGCGTTGCTTCTTCCAAGAAAATAGTACTTTCAGCCTTCGTTATCGCAGTCTTAAAACCTAAGGCTGAAACCGTGAATTCTCCATTTTCTTTTACATCAAATTCTCCTCTTTCATTCGAAATCGAAACGATTTTATCGCCTTTTTTTAGGCTAGCACCAATGATCGGTTCATTGGTTACAGAGTTAAGTACTTTTATTTTTTGCGCGTGCGCTAATGATGTTAGACATATTAACACCGCTGCTAATAATTGTTTCATAAATAATTAATTAAAATGAATAATGCCCACGATGTAGATCGCGAGTAAACAAACAAGAAAATTAATTAAGCTTGGGGAGGGTGAAAAAAGCCCATTTCAGAAGAATTGGGAATCAATTGACCGTATGCAAAATGATGGCAAATGGGTTCACAGAAAAATGCATTCGTGAATTGAAAATCCGGAACAAAACCTTGAAATGTCAAATCCAATTGAGGAGTCTTTTCCAATCTTTCAGAGTTCGACTTTTGTTCTTTTTCTTCAGCGGCTATTAATTGCTTGGCCAAATAACATTGACCATTGCAATTCATTTTAGGTTTATCTCTGTTTTCACAAAGATTTTTAGCAATGTAATCGCGGTTAATTTGATAATAAGCCACCGAACCCCACTTATTAAAAAGGGGTAATTGCATAGCAAACAGCAAAAAGATGGCTAAGACGCGAATCATGCCGCGAAGTTAATGAAAATTCATTAATTAAATTCTGATAAAAATCACTTTTCCAACAAATGCACTGCTGAATCATTGATTTGATAGGCATTTTTTGACAATAATTCCATCATGGCAGAACCTGCTAACAACAAAGGGCCATATCCGTGTGCTGCAAATGGAGAAATGGGGCGATGATAATAAAATGCAGGATCCCAAGCCAAACCTGTTCCAACGCAAGTACCTTCCACATGTCCTTTTTCATTCACCTTACTAGCGGCCGCATTCCATGCCAATATGGCTGCAGGACCATATGTTTTAGCATCTAGCCAACCCATGTTGATTCCTTTTGCAAGTACATAGCAATAAATTGCCGTTGCGGAAGTCTCTAAATAAGAATCATTTTTATCCAATAATTGATGCCAAAAACCAGATCCGTCTTGATAAGACAACAAACCTTTTAAATGATTTTTGAATTGCTTAAGAATTTCTGGTCTTGCGGGATGATTGATTGGTAAATATTCCAACATTTCAGCAGTTGTCAACAGCGCCCAGCCATTTGCTCGGGCCCAGTGAAATTCCGGATGCTCTGTCGCATCTACCAAATAACCGTGCATAAAAATATTTAACTGGGGATTAAACATCCTTTTGCGATAAGCTTCAAACTGAAAAACAGCTTCTTCGTATTCACCCAATTGTAATAAAGCAGGAATCGCCATATATAAATCATCTAACCAAATCGTATGATGCAGAGGACGAATTCGAACCAAGGTTTTATCGGGTAAACGATGTTCCTCCTTTAAAATAAAGTCAGATGCCCGTTGGCTAACAAAAGACATGTCAGTCATAAAACCAGCCTTTTTCGCTTTCACTACTGCCATTCCCATTGCGCCAATATCATCCAAAGCTCTTGGGTGAATTAATCCGTGCAACACATGTTTGGTATCATTTTTGCGTGCATCCGGAATTCCAGAAGCAATCAAATTCAAACGATCGAAGACATATTTCTTGTATTTATCGTTTCCTGTTACTTTTGCTAAAGCCAACATCCCTGAATACGTCACCCCCCATTCATAAGAAATAGGTCTAAAATCGCCTTTTGAAAATACGATTTGGTCCGTAAATGCTTGTCCAACCGACCAAGTTGCCCCCGAAGTTTTATCCACAAATCGATTAGGTGTGGCAATTTCTAGATAATTAAACACGCGATCTACAAGGCCTTGAACATCAGAAACCTTTGGTGCACCATAAGGTGTGGGATAATCCGGTTGCAAAGCATGCAAAGGAGCTGTTGCATCAGATGCCGCTGTGATATTTTTTTGAGCCCACAAACTCGAAGAAATAAAAAGCAATAATAAAGTATAACGCATAAAAAAAGGGTTTCATAACGTGAAAGTTACAAAACCCTTTTTTTTACTTGATTTACAGAATTTAAGTCAAATGAAACTATTTTTTCATTTCAACACTTGAAATCTGTACCACAATTTGCTGCTCTTTCACCATTGGATTAACTGCTACAAAATATACGTCATGCACACCTTGAGTTGGGGTAATGGACACTTTTTGAGCAGCAGGTGCCATTCTACGTGGCCCTTGTCCTCCAGCTGGAGCAGTAGGAGGGGCTACTGGACCAGTTGGAGTGCCAAGTGGGGCACCTTTCTGATTAGCTTTCGCTGCCGGAGCAGGACCACCAAAACTACTTTGTGCTACTTCAATAGCAGTTGTTTTACCAATAATGGTTCCAGTAGGAGAATCAATGTGTATTTCTATTACACCACCTGCTGCATTAGATCTTGCTTGTGCAGTAGCAGCAACTTCCATTGTATTAATCCCAGTTAAATCAATTCCTTTGTATGCGATGTATGGATTTTTACCAATCAAATTCGTTGACCTAGCTGGAGTAATTAATTGCTGAACCCCATGTGTCAAATCAGCTTTTTCAACATCTAATGATGGGTGACGTAAAAACAACCACTCTTCTGATTGAACTGGAGCAATTTTATTATTTCCTTTATCTAAATAAGTAGCTCGGACAACAAATACCCCTTTGGTGCTCGCTTGATCTTCTGGTTTTTTCAAAGATAATTCGCCAGCCAAGGCAATGTTGTTGGACGCTTTTTTCTCCGTCAAACTCATGATGTAAGAAACCATTGTTTTTGCGTCTGCTTTCGAAATACTTGGATGAGCAGCCATTGAATGTTCTCCCCAAACACCTGTACCACCCACGATGATTTTATCTGCTAATTTATCCATCACATCTTGACCTTTGTATTTTTCGGCTACCTCTTGGTAGCTAGGTCCTACGGAACGAACATTCAAAATATGACAAGATTTACAATCACTTTTATTGATTAAACGTAAACCAGCTGAAGCAAATAAATCGCTATCGGCTTTTCGGTGACTTTGTGACATTTCTATGGGATCATATCCATAAGGAATATAATCTAAAGTAGCTGCAACTGATTCCGGAGCGATACCTTTCCCTAAAGTTCCATCCTCCTTATCTTCCACTTGAATTTTATATTTTGGAGCAGAATCAGAAAAATAGAAAGTACGGTTCGCATTTTCCAAAGCAATATTAACTTTAGGGGCCTCATTACCAACCAACAATTCCAAGGATTTTGAATTACTCAAGCCTTTGGGATCAGTCGCCTTCAAAGTAACCGTGTATTTACCGGCATCCTTCAAATTTAATTGAGTTGATAAACCTGTTAAACTTTTTACCAATTTACCTGCTTTTTTAACTGTCCAAGAGTATTTTAGCACATCTCCATCGTAATCCTTTGATCCTTCCGCGGAAAGTTGCGTAGTCATTGGAGCCGCTCCTTTGATCTTCGAAGCACTCAGTTCTACAAATGGTTTGCGGTTTCCTCCTTGGTATTCAATTTTCACCAAACGAGCATTGTCATTTCCCTTAAACCATGCGGAACCATATTCTAAAACATATAAATCTCCTTCTGGACTAAAATCCATATCAATTGCACTACCAAAAGAAGAATTTGGCATAAAACGCTCCATGGATTTATAATTACCATTTTCGTCCATAGTTACAGACATAATCCAACCACGCATAAATTCAACAATTAACCATTTACCCTCATAATAAGATGGAAATGCTCTTTTTGCATTAGGAAAGTCCGAACGGTGATAAACAGGTCCACCCGTAGCACTTCTACCTGAAGAACCTACCAAAGGGAAATCTTCAGAAATTCCATAAGGATACCAAATCATGGGTTTTTGTGCTGCAGGTAATTCTCTTAAACCTGTGTTATTTGGAGAATCATTTACGGGATGTGCTGGATCAAACTTGGGTCCAATCGCCATTGTTTCAAAATTGAAATCCGTATACGATTGATTATTCCCAATAAAATAAGGCCAACCGAAAAATCCTGGACCTTTTGCTTGATTAAACTCATCAAAACCTTTGGAACCTTTTTCAGAATCAACTGACGCGTCTGGACCTACCTCACCCCAATATAAAAAACCTGTTTTAGAATCTAAACTTGGTCTCCAAGGATTTCGGTGTCCCATCGTATAAATTTCAGGGCGAGTTTTCGGTGTACCCGGTGCAAACATATTTCCTTTTGGAATGGTGTAAGAACCGTCTTTTTCTGGGTGTATGCGTAAAATCTTTCCTAACAAACTATTTGTATTTGCAGCTCCACGTTGATCATCCCAATAAGCTTGACCCGGACGCTCATCAATGGTAGCGTAACCGTCTGAATTACTGTTGGAGGTATTGTTTCCGATTGTTAAGAACAAATTACCCGATTTATCAAAAACCATTCCACCACCGGTATGACAACATTCCTCTCTTTGCGTTGGAACCTCCATGACAACTTTCTGTTGCTCAATCAACAATTCCTCATCTTTGTACTCCATACGAGCTAACACGTGTTTCGATTCCGTAGGATGTGCATAATACAAATACAACCAATGATTCTCCTTGAATTTTGGATCTACGATAATTCCCATTAAACCTTCTTCTGCCTCCCGCTTTTGACCCGCTCGATTGATGTATTTGGTATTTACCGAAATATGCCCAATAACTTTGGTGATTTTTGTCATGGGGTCAAACTGCTTTACATCCCCTTTTCTTTCAGCAAAAAGAATTTTCCCATCAGGCAAGAATGTTAATTCCATGGGTTCATCCAATTTTTCCACCAATACAGATTTTACAAAGCGATTTTCTTCAGGAGCCTGAGAAAAAACTAAAAATGAGTTAGAAAAACAGAGGGAAACGAGTAAAAAAGAAAGAAAAAATCTTTTCATATAAATAATATTTGACAGGTTTGAAATTGTTATTAAACAAAAATGATACAATAATGCCATTATAAAAAATGATTTATCCTGATTGATACCAAATAAGGTTTTTTGTCGACAATAAAATCTCCTATATTTAACAAAATTTGAAAATAACATGTTTAATAAACTAATTTTTATCGTTCTCTTATTAATTAACTTTTCTGGATTTGCTCAATCGAACAAAGATCAAGAAGATGTAAAAAAAGTTCTTTCAGAACAGCAGAGCCTATGGAACCAAGGAAAGATTGAAGCATTCATGGAATACTATCAGAAATCAGAAGACCTTAAATTCATTGGTAAAAATGGAATTACCAAAGGCTGGAACGCAACATTAGAAAGGTATTTAAAATCTTATCCAAATAGGGAGGCCATGGGACAACTAACTTTCCAAATTTTAGAAGTGGATATTACGGATGGAAAAACCGCATGGGTCCTTGGAAAATGGGATTTACAAAGACCTAAGCTAGGAGATTTAGGTGGGCATTTCACTTTATTAATGAAGAAAATAAATGGAAAATGGTTGGTTTTGAGGGATCATACTTCCTAAGCTTTTAATCCAAATTCACCTAACGATTTTATGATTTCCATTTTCGAAAAATCCTTACCCTATTTAGAGAAAACAGCTATACAATCTGAGGGGAAAAGCTATAGTTATAATGACCTGCATCGTGCATCCCGACATTTTGCACACCATTTGTTGAACCATCAAACTGACTTGTACGAATCAAGAGTGGCTTACATGGTTAACCCGGGCTTCGATTACGTTCGAGTACAATGGGGTATTTGGTTGTCTGGGGGAGTAGCAGTTCCCTTGTGTTTAAGCTATCCACTAGCCTCATTACGCTATACCATTGAAAATTCAGGTGCAAGTATAATCGTTGTTTCTCCAGAATTCAAAGATACTCTTCAACAATTATCCAATGAGCTATCATGCCGTTTCATTGTTCTAGATGATGAAATGAATGAAAACCCCTCTCAATATGTACTGCCTTCCATTTCTGAAGATCGTCGAGCATTGATTTTATATACCAGTGGAACCACTAACCTACCCAAGGGCGTGGTGAGTACTCATGCCAATTTAAATGCACAAATTTCATCTTTAATAGAAGCTTGGAAATGGGAAAGTCAGGATAACACGGTATGCATCTTACCCTTGCATCATGTGCACGGGGTAGTGAATGTGGTTTCCTGTTCCCTTTGGGCAGGAGCTACCTGCATCTTTCCGGAACAAAAGGGATTCTCAGCCGAGTACATTTTTTATTTAATAAAAAATGATTTACTGAGTGTATTCATGGCAGTTCCTACCATTTATTTTAAACTAATTGCACATTGGGAATCATTGAATGAACAAGAACAAAAAGAAATTTCTACTGCCTTAGCTAAACTCCGATTGATGGTATCAGGGTCAGCTGCACTTCCCGTTTCTGTCATGGAAAAATGGAAAATAATCAGCAATCACGATCTGTTGGAGCGTTACGGTATGACAGAAATTGGGATGGCCTTAAGCAATCCCTATGAAGAAAATCGGGTAGCGGGACACGTTGGATTTCCATTACCGGGAGTCTCCGCTCGATTAGCGGATGAAAATAATGAGATCATATCCAATGATGAGCCCGGCGAAATCCAAATCAAAGGCAAGACCGTTTTTAAAGAATATTGGCAAAAACCTGAAGCGACCATGGAATCATTTACCCAAGATGGCTGGTTCAAAACGGGTGATATAGCTGTGATAGATGAAATTGGAGGATTTCGGATTTTGGGGAGAAATTCAGTCGATATTATTAAATCAGGTGGATATAAAATTTCTGCTTTGGAAATTGAAGAGGTTGTGAGAGCATTTCCTGGAATTTCAGACTGTTGTGTGGTAGGCATTGAAAATGAAGAATGGGGCGAAGTTGTTGCGGCGGCATTGGTATTGGAAAAAGAACCCATCGATCTTCAAAAACTTAATGATTGGATAAAAACACAAATGCCTGCCTACAAATCACCAAGAAGCTATTCAATTCTCAAAGAATTACCGAGAAATGCCATGGGAAAAGTAACAAAAAAAGACGTGATCAATTTAATCAAATAAACAATGCTTTTAAAAGGAGTTGCACTTTTGGCCGGATGCTTTATCATGGGTCAATTAATGGGGGAAGTTCTTGGGTTTTGGATTGGAATAAATTCCAATGTCGGCGGTGTTGGATTCGCGATGCTTTTGTTGATTCTAAGTCAAAACGACCTAGACAAAAAAGGAATATTCCATACAGAAATGGAAGAGGGGATTTTATTTTGGAGTAAAATGTACATTCCGATCATCGTTGCCATGTCCGCCGTTCAAAATGTCAGGGTAGCATTTACCAATGGAATTTTAGCCATTTTAGCTGGAATTGTTCCGGTTGTAGTGTGTTTGTTTTTTATGCCTATTTTATTAAAAAAAGAAACCAACTAACATGGAATTACTCATTGAAGTATTGGACAAATTTGGATTGGTATTTGCCTTTTTATGTGTAGGGATATTGATGTATTTCTCTGATCAGTTGTCGATTATTTTGACAAACAAAAAATTACCAGGTTCGGCAATTGCCATTTTTCTAGGAATGCTTTTAGCTTACCTTGGAGGAAGTGTAACAGGTGGGAAAAACGGAATCGCAGATATTCCGGGCTTTACTGGTTTTAAATTAATGGGTGGAGCCATGTTTCGCGATTTTGCCATTGTTTCTACTGCCATGGGCGCAAGCTTTGCCGTGATTAAGAAAACAGGAGCTATTGGAATAATTTCCTTGTTCATAGGTATTATTTTTTCCTTTTTGTCTGGGACCCTGGTTGCTTATTTACTTGGCATTAGCGATGCAGAAAGCCTAGCTACGATTGGGGCAGGCTCTTGTAGTTTTGTGGTGGGGCCTGTAACAGGAACAGCCGTTGGAGCAAGTTCTGACGTCATAGCCATCAGCATTGGTGCGGGTGTGGTAAAATCGATTTTGGTAACCATTGGAACACCCTTAATAGCTAAGAAAATTGGTTTAAATAACCCTAAATCAGCCATGATTTTTGGAGGATTAATGGGTACCACGAGCGGAACTGCCGCAGGACTAGCTGCCACAGATCCTAAATTAGTACCTTATGGAGCCATGACAGCCACCTTCTACACGGGACTTGGATGTTTACTTTGTCCTTCGGTCTTGTATTTGTTTTTAAAAGCAATTTTGTAGTCAACAAATTAAACGTTGGTGTTCAATTTACTTTTCCGATAACTATACAAAAAGTAAATTAATATTCCGGCTAAACACCAATAAGCGAATCTTTCCCAATTTTGAGCACCCATTTGAGTCATTAAATACATGTTAACCAAAAGTCCTAAAATGGGAATTAGGGAAAGTTTTTTGGTCACACTAAAATAGGCCATTACTAACCAAACGATAAAATAGACAAACATGATGTAATGATCAACTTGATGTTCTCCTGAGAAATACGAAGTAAACTGAATGTCATGGAAGGTATAATAAATAGCCATGCACCATGTTAATCCCACCCAATAACCGGCATTAATGTAGGGTATTTTAAATTTGGATTTTTTCTGATTTTCCGGATCTAAATCCAAAACCAACACTCCCCCACAAACCAAGACAAAAGCAAACAAAGTGCCGATAGAGCTTAAGTTGATTACCTCTTCCAAATTGGCAAATAAAGCCGGAATCCCAACAAGCACCCCTGTCATAATGGTAGAAAAAGAAGGTGTTCGGTATTTTGGGTGAATTCGAGCAAAAGCTTTGGGCAATAAGCCATCGCGAGACATGGTCATCCAAATTCGGGGTTGGCCCATTTGATACACTAATAAGGCGCTCGTTAATGCAATTACCGCACTAGCAGCAACCGCCCCAGCAACACCTGGTAAATTTACTTTCATAAACATGTAGGCTAAAGGATCTTCGATTCCAGCTAAATCATGAGATGGAACGATACCCGTCAATACCAACGTTACCAACACATATAAAATGGTGCAAATAATCAAAGCCCACATCATTGCCTTTGGGATATCTCTTTGGGGGTCCTTGCATTCTTCCGCTGTCGTTGAAATGGAATCAAAGCCAATATAAGCGAAACATACTGCGGCAACACTTTTTAAGACTCCACTAATCCCATTAGGCGCAAAAGGTGTCCAATTATCAACTTGCACATAAAATGCGCCCACACCAACCACAATCACAATGACCAATAATTTCAAAATCACCAAAACGTTGTTCATGTTCTTGGTTTCTTTAATTCCAATGTACACCAAATAGGTAATGGCAATAGTGATCAACAAGGCAGGGATATTAGCTACAAAATGCCAACCAAAAATTGTTGGTGCGTGTAAATAGGCAACATATCCTTCTCTCAAGTTCACACTTAAAGAATCTAAACTTTGTCCATTTAACAATAAAGGTTCCACCTGAACAAATGCCCGTTTGGCAGATAAAAAATCCATTGTCAAGTATTCGGGAACGTGAAAGCCCAAGCCTTCCAATAAATCTACAAAATATTTTGACCAAGAAATGGCCACTGCCACATTGGAAATAGCATATTCAAGAAGTAAATTCCAACCTAAAATCCAAGCAACAATTTCTCCCAAACTTGTATATGCATAGGTATAAGCACTTCCGCTAATGGGAACCGTTGAAGCAAATCGTGCGTAACAAAATGCCGTAAACATACAGGCTAGTGCCGTGAAAACAAATAGCAATGAAACGGCAGGACCACCATTGGCAGAGGCTTGTCCGATGGCAGAAAAAATACTTGCCCCAATGATTGCGGCAACACCCATGAAAGTCAAATCTCGAACCCCTAAATTTCTCATCATGGAATGACCTTCCAAGCTTTCGATGGCTTTTTGATCAGCAATGATTTTATCAACAGATTTTTTTCGGAAAATTGAGTTCGCCATTTTTTCGGTGGAATGAATTTTATTTAAAAAGTAAAAATACATTTTTATCATTGAAATTCTAATTCAGTAAATCCTTTAACTTTGTGCTAAATGTTAAATATGTCGATAGCAATTGTCATTCTGAATTTCAATGGTAGAAAATTTTTAGAGAAATTTTTGCCAAAAGTTATTGCACATTCTCCTGAAGGAGAAATCTATGTTGCAGACAATTGCTCTACGGATGATTCGGTGGCATATCTAAAAGAGAATTATCCAAGTATAAAACGAATTTGCATGGATAAAAACAGAGGCTATGCAGGTGGTTACAACCATGCATTGAAAGAAATTCAAGCAGATTATTTTGTTTTAATGAATTCTGACATCGAACCAAAAGAAAATTGGTTAGCGCCGCTGATTCAATATTTCAAAGAAAATCCAACAACAGCCGCGGTTCAGCCTTTTATCATGAAATACGACCAACCCGATTTTTTTGAATATGCGGGTGCAGCAGGAGGATTAATTGATTACTTAGGATACCCTTTTTGTCGAGGTCGCATATTTGATACCTTAGAGAAAAACAATGACCAATACCCTACCGCCAAAATCCATTGGGCAACGGGGGCATGTTTAATGGTCAATGCGACAAAATATTGGGAAGTAGGCGGCTTAGATGATTATTTTTTTGCTCATCAAGAAGAAATCGATTTGTGTTGGAGATTTAGAAGAGCGGGATATGATTGTGCAGCCATCTCAGAAAGTCAAGTGTTGCATGTGGGAGGAGGTACGCTAGATCAAGAAAACCCCTTCAAAACCTACTTAAATTTTCGAAATAACTTAATTCTATTACACAAAAATTTACCGCCAAACCAAAAATTCAAAATCATCACATTACGTTTAATATTGGACGGAATAGCTGGAATCAAATTTGCGTTAAATTTTAAATTCAATCACACTTGGGCAATCATAAAAGCGCACGGTGGATATTACAGTTACCTTCTTTTTCACCCAAAAAAGAAACAAAATAGTCATCAAATGAAAAATGTGGCACTTTTCGAAAAGTCCATCATATACAACTATTTCATTAAAGGGAAAAAAACTTTCAAGGAATTGGACTAAATGTCCCAAACTGATGGATTGTTGGTTTGTCTTAAATACCTACTTAAATTCATCCAGAATGCTAAAATAAGATAAATGATGATGGGAGAACCCATGGTGATGAAAGACGTATAAATAAAATACAATCGAATACTACTACTAGAAATTTTGAACTTCTCCCCTAATCGAGTACATACTCCAAAGGCCTGATTTTCCACAAAATATTTGAGACGCTCCATAATTATCAATAAAAAACAAAGATAAAACTATTTTGTATGGATCGCAAGATTTAATTTAATTGGAATAATATCATTTATTACTTAAATAGTGATAGTAATGAGATAAAAAAAAAGCATTTAAAATATTTTTTTAACAAATAGCTTGCATTTAATAAATTTGTTTATACATTTGACCACTTAAATATTTTAATTCTTCAAAAATTCTCGACTTCCTGTCTCTAGTATCTCCTCTGATTATTCCAGTTTATCGATTCTAAATTCATCTAGTCTTTTGTTGCGCAGAATAAAATCTTTGGGTTTTAATTTTTAACTTTTTTTTTATGCAAACTGGTAAAGTAAAATTTTTTAACGAAACTAAAGGTTTCGGTTTCGTCGTAGATGATCAAACAGGTGAGGACATCTTCGTACATGTAACTGGCTTAGCTGGAGTAACTATTCGTGAAAACGATTCAGTTTCTTATGAGGTAACAGACGGAAAACGTGGTGCAAACGCAATCAACGTAAAGAAAATCTAATTTTTCTCCGTTGTATTTGATTAGAGCAAATCAGTTACTTACAATATATATAGGATTACCTAAAAAGATTGCGAAATTGATCTCTAGTTAAAGGGAAACAAAAAAGCCTCCAGCAATGGGGGCTTTTTTTATGATTATGAGGTATAAAT
>JBILRJ010000016.1:0-22190 GCA_044372695.1 Spirosomataceae bacterium | reverse complement strand
TAGAATTCATCCCATTCAATTCTCGGTAAAAAAGTTCGCGGGTCAAAGGAATATTTTTTCTTTCGCAAAACAATAACCAAGCGTCTACATGGTAGGATAAATTATCGACAATCACCCCATCCATATCAAACAAGATGGCTTTCATTTTTTTCATTGGATTTCAATTTCTAAGCCATCGTAAGCTAAAAAAACGTTGGAAGGTAATTCTTTTTGAACATCAGAGTGAAGTCCCATTTGATGACTAATGTGGGTAATATAAGCCTTTTTAGGCTGAATTTTATCGATAATTTCCAGGGCTTCCTCTAGCGTAAAATGCGAAACATGACTTGTTTTACGCAAGGCATTGATGACCAACACTTGGGAACCTTTAATCTTTTCTAATTCGATTTCAGAGATGGCGTTTGCGTCGGTGATGTAGGTAAAATCTCCAATGCGGTATCCAAAAACATCTAAATAATAATGTTTCACTTCGATGGGATTCCATTTCACACCTTGTATTTCAAAAGGGGAATTATTGATTTCAAAAACATCAATTTCCGGAACACCGGGATATTTATTTTCATCAAACGCATAAGCAAATTCACGTTTTAACTGCTCTATGACATTCTTTTTAGCATACAAAGGTATGGCTGATTTTTGGGCATAATTAAATCCGCGAACATCATCCATTCCAGCAGTATGATCTTTATGCTCATGGGTATAGACAATGGCATCTACCCGTTTAATTCCAGCACGTAAAACTTGTTGCCGAAAATCCGGTCCGGTATCAATGATGAAACTCTTGCCTTCCGTCTGTAAATGCAAAGATACCCGCAATCGTTGATCGCGGGTATCTTTGGATACGCAAACCTCACATTCGCAAGTAATCATGGGAACCCCTTGTGAAGTCCCAGTTCCGAGAAAGGTCACTTTCATCGGATGCATGCGATTATTCTGTTAAAGCCTTTACTTGATTAACCAAAGCATCAAAGTTCAAAGGCTTTGCTAAAAAATCATCAAATCCTGCTGCCTTAAAATCTTCCATGGTGTAATTTCTAGCATTTCCGGTGATGGCAATCATGGGAATTTTAGCCTTTTGGGCATCAGATAAAGCTCTTACGGCTCTTGCACATTCCATTCCATCCATTACTGGCATGTTAATATCTAACAAAATAATATCGAAATCTGCTTTAGCTAATTCATCCAACACTTGTTGGCCATTTTTAACCGCATGTATTTCAAAATTTTGAAATTCTAAAATTTTCTTGGCCAAATTTTGGATAACCGAACTATCCTCTGCTATCAATACCTTTTTCATACACCTATTTATTTGAGATTTATCTTTCCAATTGTTGCAAAACAAAGTAAAAATAACCAAAGCTTTGAGCATTTCAAATGAATTTGAACAATAAAAAAAAGCGACCCATTTCTGAGTCGCTTTTAATACGTCAATTCCAATTATTTTACATAAAAAGAAGTCGATGTTTTATCCCAAGAGATCTTTACTTGACCTGAAGGTGAAACGCTGATGTTCAACATTTCAGCAGCAGCAGATTCAGTGCTAGATTTTGAGTTCACACGCAAAGCATCTTTCGCAGCAGCATAGGTATAAGCGCCCCACATTTTGGAATCATTATTGAAAATGATGGTCCAATCCGATTGACCTGGAATGGTTAAAAGTGAATATACCCCTTTGGCCAAAGCCTTACCTTGAACAGTAACATCTTTCGAAAATTCAATGGTTGTTGCGTCATTCGCACCCGTTCTCCAAATTTCTCCGTAAGGAACCAAGGCTTTTTGTTCTTTGGTACCAAAGACTAAGCGTCCTTTGACAGATGGCTGTGCATATTTAATCATTACTTCTACGTCACCTACTTTTTGTTTCACTACTGCAGGAGGAGAAGCTACCGGCTTTTGTTGAGCCAACAAGGAAAAACTCAATAGAGTTGTAAGAATTAATAAGTACTTTTTCATGGTAGTTGTTTTTGTGAATAATTAGATTACAAATTAAGCCAATAATTTAGTTTCAACACTATGGCACGGTTCCTAATTTGAAAATTTTCAGGAAAATAATTATCCGTATAAACAATGAACAAATCTGATGCAGGTTTGTAGCGCCATTGTAAACGTGAATTCAAATTAATGTTCTTCGTTTGTTGATTGATTTGAAAAAAGGTGGTAAAGAAAAGCTTGTTGGTAAAAGTGAAATCAATTTTGGGGCGAATGATCCAAAATTGAGCATTTGCTATCGTATTTTGTATGGTATTATCGGATTTGGAAATTGGTACTTGAACATCTTGAATGTCATTGTAATCCAAGGCCACGGATAAACTCACAATGGGCTGAAAACGATAACCTAACTCACCCGTAAAACCAAATCGACTTCCATTTCCATAATAGCCACCAAAGCGGGCTGAACCCGTGTAGGTAAACAACTTAATTGGAGAAGAATGGTATAACAAATTCAAGGAATTCCAAGAGTGTTCCGATCCACGTTTCAAAGGGGAATTCCCCATTCTCGTAGCATCAAAATCATACAACAATTTCACGTAGTCGTAAGCTAAAAAAGCTGAAAAACCAGCACGATCTTTCATGTATCCCTCAAAAGCCAAAAAGGTTGTATTGTCTGTTCTAACACCGGTATTGTCCCAGTAATTGAGGCTATTTACACGGACTTGAGTGTAGAACAAATTGTTTAGTTTATTTTTTGGATAAAATATTTTGCCAAACTCTGGATTTGCTTTGAAATAGTTAATTCTGGGAGAATAGCCAACCTCAGGGTTGTAATTTTCGCCTACCCATTGATGTTTCCAACTAAAAATCCAATTGTTATCTCGGTAAGCCATGGAAGCTGCATGAGCAAAATCCCTCGAATTATTGGCTGGACCAAATCCTTGATAGTAAAACACTTTACCCGTCCAGAAATTATTGGCAGAGGCCAAATTGTATTCAATACCAATGTTTCGATTGTAGTCTAAAAACCCATTTTGTTTTTGTAATTCCGTGTCAATGAACGACAATTTATTGATCATAAACACACCCACATTGGATCTTGCAAATAGTTTTCTCTGCAAAGCGACCATGGAATAATTCTGGGTAGGAACACCCTTTGAATCAATGCGATCAGACTGCACATTCAAAACTCCTATTCGCCAATCATTCGTCAATTTCCCACTCAATCGAGCACCATAAGTAATGGGTGTTTGCTCATAAATCCCAGTTTTATTATTCAAAGCCAAACCAATTCGCCTAGAGAAAAAAGGACGTAAATTTTCCACTCCAAATCCATCAAATAAATCGGAATTTTCGATAAAGAATTGACGTTTTTCGGGATAAAACAATTCAAATCGATCTAGATTAGTCTGTTGTCTATCCACATCTACTTGAGAAAAATCGGGATTAATCGTCATGTCTAAGTTCAAACTTGAACTAACGGCCACCTTAATATCACCACCAATCCGATTTTGATAATTTACTGGAGATGCATTTTCATAATTAGCAGAACCTCCTGATAAGACATACGGAATGATTGACACATTGGTTTTAGGTGTTGGAGGAGGAGCGTCCCATTGCAAAACTCCAGCATAAGCTAAAGAGGCCGTTGGGAATTGCCTTGGCACAGGAGCCCAAGCAGATTTTTCTTTGGCTCGGGTGTCTAATCGACTAAAATTGATCCCCCAGCGGGTGGAGTTACTTTTATATCGAATGGATTTAAACGGAATGGCTGCCTCAAAAGTCCAAGATGTTTTGTTGTACGTAGTGGCTGATTCCCATTTATTGTCCCAATTCAAATTCATTTTGGCACCTTCAGACATTTGTCCATCCCATTGAGCCCCTGCAGCATTGGCGCCAAAGGAAAAACCTGTTGTTTTGTCATCAAAAGTATCAATGAAAACCAAGAAATTATCATTATTCCCAAAATTGAAATCGCGTTTTAAGGACTCCACCACAAAACTTTTTTGTGTTTGAATGAAGCACTCGGCAAAAATGTAAATGTATTTATCATCATAAGCCATCCGAACATCCGTTCTAAGAGGAGAACAAAGGGTATCAAAAGGAGTACACATTGCGAAATCACTTACTTGAGCGGCTTCCTTCCAAGCATTATCATTCAACGAACCATCAATTTTGATGGGTTCATTAACCTTCTTGATGTACATTTTAAAATTTTCATTCACCTTTTGACTTTGCGCATGGAGCGCTAAACTAAAAAGACTTGAAAGTAGGATTAATAAATTTCTATTCATATTGTATCAAATGAAAACAAAAATAGAAAAGAATCAAGTGATTCTTATACTTTGTTACCGTTAATTAAGCAGGACAGGTTTGATGTATGATGTAAGAGGTAGAAGGTTTCTCTCTCTTCTAATTTCCTCTCTTCTCTCTTCGTGTTTTCATCTCTTCCCGTCTTCTCTCTTCAGACATCAAAACATTTTTTATAAAAAAGTCAATTGCTTGTTTTATTTTTGCATTCTAAAATATTATCCAATTAATCTATGGGAAGAGCATTTGAATTTAGAAAAGCGAGAAAGTTTAAGCGTTGGGGCCAAATGGCGAAAACATTTACCAAAATCGGGAAAGATATCGTTATTGCAGTAAAAGCAGGTGGATCAGATCCGGTGGGTAATTCACGCTTACGTGCCATTATTCAGAATGCCAAGGCAGTCAACATGCCGAAAGAAAACGTAGAAAGAGCCATTAAAAGAGCTGTTTCCAAAGATCAAGAAGATTACAAAGAAATCGTTTACGAAGGATACGCCCAACATGGCATCGCGATTTTAGTGGAAACGACCACAGATAACATCAACAGAACCGTTGCTAATATACGCCTTGCATTCAATAAATGTGGTGGCAGCTTAGGAACACAAGGTATGTTGGATTTTATATTTAGTCGGAAATCGGTATTTAAAATAGCGGCTAAACCTGAAATCGATTTAGAAGAATTGGAATTTGAATTAATTGATCTAGGAGTAGATGAAGTATTTTTGGATGAAGAGACTAATTTAATCAACATATACGGAGAATTCACGGCCTTCGGTGGCATTCAAAAATTCTTGGAAGAAAAAGGTTTTGAACTTATGGGTGCAGATTTCGAAAGAATTCCAGATGAAACCAAAGAATTAAGCGAGGAACAAGCCGCTGATGTGGAAAAATTAATCGAACGCCTAGAGGAAGACGATGATGTGCAGAATGTTTACCACAATATGGGATGATAATTTAAAAACAAGAGAGAAAACGGGAAGAGAGAAGAGAGAAAACTGGAGGAGAGAAGAGAGAAAACTGTAACTCACTTTAAGCTATTACCTTTTACCTAAATCCCTATTACCTTTTACCTTTTACCTAATACCTAAATCCCTTTTTCAACCTATACACATAAGGTGCTTTGTGTGCGCCGCCAGAATATTTTTTCTCGAGCCTCTCTAAAATATCTAAACTTAAAATTTTACGTTGAAAATTGGTACGAACCAATTTTTTGTCCATGATCGTTTCATAGACAACTTGTAATTCAGACATGGTAAATGTCTCAGCCAATAAATTAAAAGCCAATAATTTATCATCCAATGTAGCTCTTAATCGATCCAAGGCTTTTTGAATAATTTTTTGATGATCCAAAAATAAAGTGGGAATCTCATGGATATCAAACCATTGAGCTTCATCCGACAATTCTCCAGGAGTAACTTGTACCTGGCTAATATCGACTAATGCAAAATATCCGACAGTCAAATAGCGTCTTGTTAGAAAGTCTAAATCTTCCTGACTCTTGCCCAATGCCTGATTTACGATGGTATGTTCCTCTAGAGCTCCATCGCTCCTATTCACATCCCCAAAAACATAAAACTGCTCTAAATATAAATCATTTAAACCCGTCCGCTCTCTTAAAATCCGCTTCGCTGCATCATCCAAATTTTCTTTTTCTCCAACAAATCCGCCAGAAAGACTCCATACATGCGTATTTTTAAATTTCAGCAACAATACTTTTAATTGGTTTTGTTGGAATCCAAAAATGACACCATCGACAGAGATGCTGGGCAAAAAATGGGCAAAGGAATTTGAGTTATTTGACATCTTTACTTAATAATCGAAGTTTCAATAAAGCTTCGAATCTTGGAAGCAAAAATTTGATACCCTTTTTCGTTCAAATGTAATTGATCAGCAATAAAAATATCTTGCATTAATGTACCATCCGCTAAATAAAAAGGAGAATGCATGTCCAAATAAAACAAATTCTTTTTTCCCTTCATAAATTGCTCTATTCGCTTATTCAAGTCTTTTTGTTTGTCCACAATGGCAACTCTTGCCAAACTTGGTCTTACAGCCACAAACACTACCCGTGTTTTCGGTAATTGCTTGGCAATCCTCTCGGAAAAATCCACAAACTCTTTTTCAATAAATTCAGGACTTTGCCCTTTTGCCAAATCATTATCCCCTTCGTAAAGAAATACCCAAGAGGGTTGATACTTCACTACCATTCGATCAAAATAATACAAGGCATCTTCTAAAGTAGAGCCTCCAAATCCTCGATTAATCACGGGTAATCCTGTTAAATCTTGATTGAAAGTCTTCCAAATACGAAAGCTAGAACTTCCCAAAAACAATATTTGCTTAGCTTTGGGCATGGAAATAGAATCTTGCTTTTCATAAGCCTTGATTTCTGCTTCAAATTTATTTTGAGCAAAAGCAAATTGTCCAAAAAATACTAAGGCAATAAGAAGAATATTTTTCATCGTTTTAGCTTGTTTATTCGTTTGGATAGACTAAACCAATTTGTCTTCTAATTTCATCCAAAAGGCCCATCATTTCCAGGCTATATTGGTGTGAAATCCAATCGTTTTGCAATTTCCCGGCTCGTAAATCTGCTTGAACGGCCTCCGCCTCATAACTATAACCCCATCCCAATCTTTCCGTTTCCATCACAATAGGATCTTCTCCATAAATTTCCAAAGTCAAACCTTTGGTTTCATGAAATCGAGAATGCATGAATATTTTCCCAAGGGTACCGTATATCGTACATGTCGTATCCGTCTGAGCAGCAAAGGTTGAAAACAAACTAGAAGTCGCCCCTGATGCATATTTTGCTGATATGGAACAATTCATATCAACTCCAGTGGGTGCAAAAACGCCTGTTGCCTTCAACTCTTGAGGTAAGCCTAAAACCAATTTGGAAATAAATAAAGGGTAAATGCCAATATCCAGCAAAGAACCGCCCGTTAGCTCAGGATTAAACCATCTTGCTTCTGGAATATAATCCGCTTTAAAACCAAAATCAGCGACTAAATGAACGACGTCACCGATTGCACCGCTTTTCAAGATTTCCAAAACTTTGGCGATAGATGGATGAAATCTCGTCCACAGGGCCTCCATTAAATAGATTTTTTTGGCTTGTGCCAATTCCACCATTTCACGAACCTGCTTGGAATTAATGGCAAAAGCTTTTTCGCACAAGACAGGAAGTCCGGCTTCTAAACACATTAAGGTATGTTCGTGGTGTAAACCATGAGGGGAAGCAATGTACACTACATCTATTTCACCACTCGCCAACATTTCTTCATAAGATCCATAAGTCTTTACTTCTTCTCCATAATGAGAAGCGAATTCTTTGGCCCGACCTAAATCGCGAGAAGAAACCGCAGCCAAGTAACCATCTTTAACAAATGCTAAATCATCAGCAAATTTGCGGGCTATTCCACCGCATGCCAAAATACCCCAGCGTATAGGAGATGTCATTTCCATAGGTTATGTTTTTTAAATAGTGTTTAACGTTTCAATCAATTGCTGCACTTGCTCCAAATTCACGGCAGGGAAATTCGCAATTCTAATTTGCGATTCCTTCATTTTTCCGTAACCAGATCCAACAATCATGCCTGATTTTTCTTTCACCTTTTGGATCACAGCACTAGAACCTTCTTTGCAATTCAACACCACAACCGTAGCAGAACGGTGCGATTCATTTTCAACAAAAATATCATATTGAGCAGATTTTTGAGCAAAATCATACAAGATTTTTGCTTTCTTATCGATTTCCTTGCGCATCACGTCCACTCCTATTCGATTAAAATCTTCGGCAACTTTACCTAACACATAAATTCCCATCACATTCGGAGTTTCAGGTGTTTCGAAATTCTTATAGTTTTCCCAAAGACTGGGCAAAGAATGGTAAGTTCCGATGACGCCATCGTGCTTTTTCATTCGCTCAGATTTTTCCAACATGGCTTCATTGGCAATCCATACGCCCAAACCTGCTGGCATCCCGAAGGCTTTTTGAACAGAAAAAAAAGCGGAATCAACTAAATTGAAATCTAAATTAGTATAAGGCGCAGAAGACACCATGTCCACTACAACGAACTTGTCCTTATTCGATTTTTTTAATTTATGAATTTCTTTGGCTTGCATTTGTACTCCAGAACTTGTTTCATTGGTTGTACAGCAAATCAACTCTGCATATTCTGGCACTACAATTTCAGCCGCATCAAAACCTTCTCCAAAAGGTTTTTTCATTGCATGTGCAAACTTGTGCAAATCTTGCGCAATTTGATGAAACTTGGTAGAAAAAGAACCATTCACTAAATGAAAACTTTCATGCTCCACCGTATTCATAATCACACGCTCCCAAACTTCTGTAGCAGAACCTGTGAATAAAATGGCATGTTCTTTGGGCAGATTAAATAACTCGCGCAGTTGTTCATCCGTATGTTGGTAGATTTTCCGAAACGCCGTAGAACGGTGTGAAATTGAACCTAAATTCTGACGGAAAGCTTCTTCGTAATGTCCTTGAACCGTAGGAAACAAAGCGGCAGGACCTGGAGTAAAAAATACGGGTGTTTTTGAATTCATATTAATATAACATTCTGAATTTAATGGTATTATCAATCAGTTTCAACTCATTAACAATTTCTTGCGCATATTCTTTGGCAATGTCCGTAATCACATAGCCGGTAGCTTCCGTGGTTTTCAAATATTGTCCAATGATGTTTACATGATATTTGGCGAAAACATTGTTGATTTGTGCCAAAATTCCTGGCATATTATGGTGAATATGTAACAATCGATGAGCGGCCTCCAATGGTGGCAATTGTAATTCAGGGAAATTGACCGAGCCATAAGTACTGCCATTGTTCATAAATTGCAATAATTTGGAAGGTACGTATTCTCCAATGTTAGCTTGTGCTTCCTCTGTCGATCCACCAATGTGCGGAGTCAAAATCACATTCTTCAATCCTCTTAATTCATTGATGAATTCTTCGTCATTGGTTTTAGGTTCATAGGGAAATACATCCACCGCCGCACCCCAAACCTTACCAGATTTTAGAGCATCTACCAAAGCTGGTATTTCAACCACATGCCCTCTGGATAAATTCAAGAAAATCACGTTATCTTTCATCCACGAAAATTGTTCCTTTCCTATGATGTTTGTGTTGGATTTACGGCCATCCACGTGCAAGCTCACAAAATCGGCAACGGACAACAACTCTTTTAAGCTATTACATTTTTTGGCATTGCCTAAAGCTAATTTATCCACGCAATCGTAGAAATACACTTCCATACCGAGGGCTTCGGCAATGACAGATATCTGAGTACCAATGCTACCATAACCCACTAAACCCATTTTTTTTCCACGAATTTCGTAGGAATTGGTGGCGGATTTATCCCAAACACCTGCATGCATTTTGTTCGATTTCTCAAAAATATCACGCGTCAACATCACCATTAATCCAATGGAAAGTTCTACCACACTTCGTGTATTGGAATAAGGCGCATTAAACACCGCAATACCACGCTTCTCACACTCTACCAAATCCACTTGGTTGGTCCCAATGCAAAAAGCTCCGACACACATCAAACGAGATGCGTTTGGATGCTCTAAGACTTTTTTTGTCAAATTCGTTTTTGATCGTAGACCCAAAATGGATACATCCTTGATTTTCTCAATCAACTCCGCCTCATCCAAAGCACCTTTCAATAATTCTACTTGGAAACCCTCCTTTTGAAATGCCTTCACCGCTTTCGGGTGAACATTCTCCAAAAGTAAAACTTTGATTCTTGATTTCGGGTAGGATTGCGCGCGACTTAATCCATTGATGTATAAAAATTCATCCAAAGAAGGCACAATAAAATCGGCTTTGTCAGTCACTGATTTTCTAGAAACATTTTCCGTAAAAGCAAAAAACTTATTGGCTAAACCCGCTTCACGTAATTCATAGTCCGTATATCCATCACCGATCACAAATATTTCTCCTTCCAAAGAAAGTGATTGCAATAAGCTTACTTTCCCTTTGTCTTTTGACAATAAATTATCTTGATCATAGCCCGTAATATTTCCCTGTCCATCATAAATAAATGTATTGGCGAAAACATTCTCAGCTGATATGCCCAATTCATTTACCACAGGAACGATAAAATCTTTAAAACCACTAGAAACGATGTAAATTTGATCAGCGTAATCTTGAATAAAATCTTTGTTTCGGTTAAATGAATCGGAAATTTTACCTTTCAAAAAGGCAACCAACTCCTCCACATGGCTTTTGTTAGCCGAAAGTAAAGCAACACGATCACGCAAAGAATCAGCAAAAGAAATGGAACCTGCCATTCCTTTTTCGGTGATCTCATGAATTTTCCCGACTATCTCAGCTTGCTTCGGATTTCCTTGCAAGGCAATTCTGGCTAATTCGTCTAAACCTTCTACTTTCGTGAAGGTACTGTCAAAATCAATGACAATGTTCAACGTTTCTGTTTGTTTTTCAGGCATAATCTTATTTTCAATACTTACATCAACCAATTTTCAGCTCGCTTTTCTGACCACAATTGTCCTTGATAAGAACGAGGATAAAACCCACAATGTCCACCTTCTTGAGGAATTTCCAAAAAGACATGTTCCAATGTTGAAACAAGTGACTCAGGGAAACATTCTGGCGACAAAAATGGATCATTTTTGGCGTTAATTATTAAGGTCGGAATGCGAATTTTATCTAGAAAATACAAGGAACTCGATTGTTCATAATAATCTTCTGCACCCTTAAACCCATGCAATGGACCCGTTATCACGTCATCAAAATCAAACAAACTTCGAATGCGGCTTAGCATAGCAGGCGTGATATCTAGTGGATATCGCGCAGACTTTTCGTTAACTTTTTCTATGAGTGTTTGTAAAAAACGTGAAGTGTATATTCCATTGTCCCAGCGCGCCAACGTCCGACTACTACTGGAAAGGTGCAAAGGTACAGAAAATGCGACAGCTTTTCGAATAGATTTGGGGGGATTTTCTCCTTTTTCTCCGAGCCATTTCAGTGTTAAGTTGCCTCCAAGACTGAAACCAGCTAAATAGATTTCCTTTGCTCCTTGCTGAATGGCATGCTGAATGACAAAATCCAAATCATCTGTGGCCCCAGAATGATAAAAACGCAAGGCTTTATTGGGCTCTCCGGAACAACTTCGATAGTTCCAAGCCATTGCATTGACCCCTTTTTCCAAAAAAGTTTTAACTAAACCCTTTACATAGGGCCTACGGCTGTTTCCTTCTAAACCGTGTGAAACAATTAACAAAGGTTTATCCCTTAAAGAATCACCTTGCACATACCAATCCACATCCAGAAAATCATCATCCGGCAAAGTCAAACGCTCAAGCCTCGGATTCGACAAATCCACCTTTCTGAACAATGCCGGAAAAATACTTTGTGCATGAGCTCCTTTTAACCAAAATGGCGATTTAAGGGTAGCTGAATTTGATAAAACTGGCACAGGATGTGTTTAGATAAAAAAGTCGGGAATCAATTCTTCGTCTTTGGTTGATGGATTCATTTTATATATCTCAAAATCTGTGTAGCCCTTTTCTCTCAAGACAACTTCATCAATAAAATATTGACCTGTTATTTCCCGATGATCCTCTAACAAAATTTCAAATGCTGAATCCGCCATGATTTTGGCATTTCGGGCTTGATTAAATATCTCAGCACTTCCAATGGCAAATTCGATCGCAGATGTCGCAATGATGGTTTTAGGCCAAAGCGAATTAAAAGCCACTTTACCTTTAAATTCGGCAGCCATACCCAAAGTGCACAAGGACATTCCAAATTTGGCAATGGAATAAGCCGTATGGTTTTTGAACCATCTCGATTCGAAATTCAAGGGTGGCGAAAGGGTTAAAACGTGTGGGTTTTCGGATTTCAACAAATAAGGCAAACAAGCCTGAGAACACAAATAAGTTCCCCGCACATTGACCTGATTCATCAAATCATATTTTTTCATGGAGGTTTCCATGGTTCCAGTCAATTGAATAGCCGAAGCATTATTGATTAAAACATCAATCCCACCAAAAGTATCTACTGCCAATTGTACGGCAGCTTTCACTTGTTCTTCATCCCTGATATCCACCACGCAAGCCAAGGCTTTTCCTCCCAATGCTTCGATCTCCGCGGCGGCAGTAAAAACAGTACCCGGAAGTTTAGGATGGGGCTCGGCAGTTTTAGCTGCGATAACGATATTAGCACCTTGACTGGCTAATTTTTTGGCGATTTCAAGACCGATTCCTCGGGATCCTCCGCTGATAAATATAGTTTTATTCTGAAACTGCATGATTATTCAATTTAAACTTGGTCTAAATTACGATTTTCTTTTCAAGACAGTGTAAAAATAAAGAATTGCGTAGTACTTTTGTGAATTATTTTCTGTCGAAAAAAAAAGAATGAGCATCCCGTTAAAATCTATTAGTATTTCACATCGAACTGCGCCCCTCACGATTCGTGAGCAAGTTGCTTTGAATGAGGAAGAAAGCAAAGATTTCGCGCTAAAATGCAAAGAGCAATTCGGCTTAAACGAATTGCTGATTATTTCTACTTGCAATCGCACAGAAATGTATTACACTTCTCATGAGGATGTTTCCAATGAATTAGTCAATCATCTATTGCAAGAAAAAGGACTTTCAGACAACTCAGCCTATGCCGATCATTTCCATTTGGCAAATGAAACGGATGAGTCTTTGCAACACTTATTTGAAGTAGCAACAGGCCTGCAATCGAAAGTAGTCGGTGATTTGCAAATTCCGAATCAAATTAAAAAAGCTTATCAACAATCTGCTGATTTAAATTTAGCTGGGCCTTACTTGCATCGATTGATGCATACGATTTTTTATGCCAACAAGCGTGTAGCCCAAGAAACTTCGTTCAGAGATGGTGCAGCATCTGTGTCATATGCCACAGTGGCCCTAGCCGAAGAATTGTCTCAATCCATCGCAGCTCCCAAAATATTAATTTTAGGCTTAGGCGAAATTGGTTTAGATGTTTGCAAAAACATGGAAGAGGATAAGGATTTTGCGGAAATTACCATCATGAACCGTACCTTGGAAAAAGCTGAAAAAGTGGCCCAAGGGAAATCTTTCCGCGTAGCTAAATATGAAAATCTTTGGGAAGAAATTGCCAAAGCGGATATTATTATTTCCTCTATTAGAACGAATGACCCGATTATTACCCAGGAGGAATTAACCAAAATTCAGTTGCTTTCTTTCAAATATTTCATTGACCTTTCTGTTCCAAGAAGTATTGATGAGGGAATTGAAAAGATCAATGGTGTTTTGTTATACAACATTGATACATTAAAAGAAAGAGCAGACCAAGCGCTTCAAACCCGCTTAGCTTCCGTTCCTCAAGTACATCAAATCATCGAAGAAAGCATTTACGGTTTCAATGACTGGTCGAAAGAAATGGAAGTTTCCCCGACGATTCATAAATTGAAAAATGCCTTGGAACAAATCCGAAAAGAGGAAATTAACCGCCATCTTAAAGGATTGTCGCAAGAAGAAATTGACAAGCTAGAAAAAATCACAGCTAGTTTAGTTCAAAAAATCATCAAACAACCCATCATTCACCTGAAAGCCGCTTGCAAAAGAGGAGAATCTGAATCGATGGTAGATGCTTTAAATGATTTATTCAATTTGGAGCAATATGCTGAAATTGAAAATCCGGGTAAATCCTAACATTCCATGAACAGTGAATTCTTAAACATTCTGGCTCGGTATTGTGCCTACCAGGAACGCTGTGTTCAAGAATTGCATCTAAAAATGAAAAGCTTGGGAATAGAGGATCATCTTTTTACCGACTATATTCTTTGGTTGGAAGAAAATAATTATTTGAACGAAGAAAGATTTGCTGAAATTTATGCGCGATCTAAATTCAATCAAAAGAAATGGGGCCGCAATAAAATCCGATTTGAGTTAAAGAAAAGGAATATTAATGCAGTCCATATTCAGAAAGCCATCAATCAAATTGATGATGAGCAATATATAGCGACTTTAAAAGAAGTCATTGAACAAAAAGCCAAAAAACTGACGTCCAAAGACGTTTGGGCCAATCAGCAAAAATGTTATCAATTCGCATTAGGTAAGGGCTTTGAAAGTGATTTGATTGGAGAGGTTTTGCAGGGGTGAGAGAAGAAAGAAGAGAGAAGAGAGAAGAGAGAAGAGAGGAGAGAGAAGAGAGAAAATGGGGAGAGAGAAGAGAGAAAACGGGGAGAGAGAAGATGGGGAGAGAGAAGATGGAAGAGAGAAAATGGGGAGAGAGAAGAGAGAAAACGGGGAGAGAGAAGATGGAAGAGAGAAAAGAAAATATTGAGAGAGTCTATTGGATATTAGTTTTGGGAATTTCAACTTTCATACTACTCGTTCGATTTGATCACAGGCGATTTTCACACCATTCATTTCCATCATAAAATCCTCCTGATTCAATTGCAAATGATGTATATTACTCAGTGCTTCGACTAATTTCATTTTAAATGCATGTTTAGTAAATTCTGAATAATATAAATAACTCCCCATCTTCAATTTTTTCATTCGACAACAGTTATCAGGTTGATCATGACTAAAAGGAACACCTAGCATTATTTTTTGTGCTCTTATAACATTTGCTACTGTACCGATTCCTCCTTGATTAACAATTAATTTACATTTGGGAAAAACATTGTAATAAGGATATTCATCTAGAAAAAGATAGTTCTCTTGATTGATCCCTTCCAGATTTAATGAATTATTACCTATTAAAAAAATTGCTTTTTCATTTAACTCGTTTAATACTTCTAACACAATTTGATAAAACTTTAAACCACTCTTAACCGCTGCAGAGCCCAGTGTCACTAAAATTGGTTCTTCATGAAGATGTAAAAAAGCCTCCAATTTTGCTTTTTTTACCAAATCTAATTTTGAATCATAAAAACAAAATCCAGCGAATTTGACATTTTGAGGCCAATCTTTTTGCAAAGGTGCAAATTCTTCAGGAAATAAAGCCAAGTTTAGAATCGGAGATTCCCATGCTTTGAACAATGGATTCTCCCCTCTTGACAACCCAATTTTGTGTCGAAATTTATAAATTGGCTTCGACCAGAAATTGGTAATTGCGAGAATTAATTTTTTCCAAATTTCATTTACAAAAAATCCCAATTTTGTAAGATGAATAAATTTTGGATGCAAGGGAAAAACAGATGGGTCATACGAAGACATAAAGACATTGGGAGAAAGTATGCAATTAATCCACGTTATTTTTAATTTTTCAGCAATTATTGGACTTGCAAATCCAATATAATGCGAAATCAAAATGGCATCTTTTGTTAGAATTTGAGCCAAATCCTGATACATTAATTCAATGTTGGGATATAAAATTTTACGAATAATAAATTCTGTTCCTCTTTTCAAATCCATTGCTAAAGCTGCCAAATCTTTATCATCTTGAATTTCTTTCAATAAAGGCCGTACTAAATGAAATTTCAAGCCAAGTTCTTCCACACGATCTTTATAAATGTCACTTGTAGCAATTATCACTTCATGGCCTCTACTCTTCAATTCGATTCCCATTGCTAAAAATGGATTTAAATCCCCTAAGGAACCGAAAGTGTGCAAAACAATTTTTCTCATAACTCGATTATTTGAAAAGGAATTAGTATGGCCAGGTAAATTTAAATTATCGGAACATTTGATATTGAAATTAAGAATGACTTCGAAAACTAAAAGTATGCTCGGTTGCATTTCCGAGTTTGTAACGTTGATTGATATTATTGAGGTATTGCTCTAGGGTCATTGTGGCGCTGGGTAATATTCATCTAAATTACTAATTTTATGAGTTATTCATTTCTGTTTTTACAGATTAAATTTAAATCTTATTTTAATTAGTAATATGACTAAATTAGCCACTAGTGTAGAGGATCAATTAATAATTCTTCAAACACGAGGAATGAAGTTTGATGAAAAAATAGATGTTTTAAAAGCAAAAGAAATATTAAGCGATATTGGGTATTATCGTCTTGGATTTTATTGGCATTTTTTTGAAGAGGATATTCATCACAATTTTATCCAAAATTTATATTTTTCTACCATAGTAAATCTTTATTATTTAGATATAGATTTAAAACATCTAATAACAAAGGCATTAAATCGAATTGAGATTCATTTTAGGACTCAAATTATTTATGAGGTCTCAAATAAATATAAAAGTGATCCATTTTGGTTTAATAATTCAAGTGTCGTAAATAATTTATTTATCGGCCAGTTTGATGATAAATGTTATACAAATACTTTTAAAAAGAATTTAGGGATTAAAAAACATCATATAAAATACCCTGAAGATAAATATGCTCCAGCTTGGAAAACCATAGAATATATGAGTTTTGGGTCTGTCGAGTTTTTATTTAATTCTCTTTTGGATAATGAATTAAAAGAACTAATTGCAAATAAATATGGAATAAATAATTTAAGAGTATTTACAAATTATTTAAACACTTTAGTTTTTGTTCGTAATATTTGTGCACATAGTGGTATTTTATATGATACAAATACTAGAAAAGCAATAAAAATTTCTCCACTGGTTAATGTAACTAATGAAAACAAGCATAGTCTTTTTTCATGTATTGAAGTTGTATTGTACTTTTGGAAATGTATCTCGCTAGAAAGATCAAATGAATTAAGAAATGAAATTGAAAAGATTTTTGAAAATCATTATACTGATGATTTAATTAAATCAATTATTGACCATAAAATCAAGTACAAAAAAAATCAATTATAATCTTTCTTTTCAGTTGAATAATTAATAATTTTGTAAACAGTGTCCGACTACACAAGCTGTAGAAATGCACTTTAAAAAAGTAATTATAACCCAGACTAGCTCTGGGTTTTTTTATTTCAAATTCATTAGATATATCAGCTAAAATAGAAATGGTTAACTGATCATCTCTCTATTTTTCAAAAGATAGCAGGTATCAAATGGCTATTCATTCAAAGGAATTGGACAAAAATCAGTCAATGTGCATGTATTAGTAGCCAATCTTTCTCTCTTCCCGTTTTCTCTTCTCTCTCCTTTAGTTTTCCCTCCTCCCATTTTCTCTCTTCTCTCTCCTCTCTCCTCTCTTCTCTCGTTTTCTCTCTTCCCTCTCTTCCCATTTCCTCTTTATTCCGCTTAAACCAATGTTATTAAAAATATTTCCCTATATTTGAGCCATGAATGTAAACACAAACACTTATTACGCAACTTATTATTACGCTGGATATTATCCAGGGATCTAATCGGTTAGTATAGGTTTTGTATCAATAACTTATTTTTAACCGACCTTATGTCGGTTTTTTTGTTTTATGAGTATATCGATAAACACAGCTTCCAGAATGAATTCTGTAGAAGAATACTATTTTTCTACCAAACTGAAGCAAATTGCCCAAATGAAAAACGAGGGCATTCCCGTGATAAATTTAGGAATTGGAAGTCCCGACTTGGCCCCTTCCGACTCCACCATATTGGCTTTGGCGCAAAGTGCTACCAATCCCAACAACCATGCCTACCAAGGTTATCAAGGTATTCCTGCGTTCAGAAAAGCTTTTGCGGATTTCTACCAACGCGAATACGGGGTTTTTATCGATCCGAATTCAGAGGTTCTTCCTTTAATTGGTTCCAAAGAAGGCATCATGCACATTGCCATGGCCTATTTAGAAGCGGGTGATGAAACCTTGATTCCTAATCCTGGCTATCCCACCTATTCCGCAGCATGTAAATTAGCAGGTGCCACTGTGGTGGAATATCTATTGGATGAAAAAAACCATTGGCTTCCTAATTTCGAAGAAATTGAAAAAAGAGATTTATCCAAAGTGAAAATCATGTGGGTGAATTATCCGCACATGCCAACGGGGGCAAAAGCCAACAAGGAACTTTTCATGCAACTGAAAGCATTTGCTCAAAAACATTCGATTTTAATTGTGAATGACAATCCATATAGCTTCATTTTGAACAAAGAGCCTATGAGTATGTTGGCGATTGAAGGAATGAAGGAGGTAGCCATTGAATTAAATTCCTTATCCAAATCGCACAACATGGCGGGATGGAGAATTGGGGCTTTATTGGGAAAATCAGCTTTCTTAGAACCCGTTTTGAAATTCAAATCGAACATGGACTCTGGTATGTTTCTTCCTTTGCAAGAAGCGGCGATTGAAGCATTAAAAGCGGATGCAAAATGGTTTGAGAAGCAAAATGACCTGTATTTGTCCAGACAAAAGAAGGTATTTGAATTATTGGATTTGATCGAATGCCAATATGACCCTGCACAAAGTGGCATGTTTGTTTGGGCCAAAATACCCAATAACGTTTCCTCAGGTTATGAATTATCTGACCAAATTTTATTTGAAAATGCCATATTCATAACTCCTGGAGGCATTTTTGGTAGCCAAGGTAATGGCTACATCCGCGTATCTTTGTGCGCCAAAGAAGAGATATTTCAAGAAGCAATTGATAGAATTAAGCAACACTGCAATGGAATCAAATAGAAAAGTTGGTATCTTAGGAATTGGTTTAATTGGGGGATCCATGGCATTGGGACTCAAAAAAAGCGGTTGGGCGAAGGAATGCATAGGCATTGATACGCAGCGAAAAAACCAACAAAGAGCATTGGAACTGGGTTTAATCGACAGACTTTTACCCATGGAAGAGGCTTTGAAAGAAATAGATATTCTTATTGTAGCTACTCCAGTTGACAATTTGGTGGAACAACTACCGCTCATTTTAAATCAATTCAACGAAAAGCAAATAGTCATTGAAGTTGGGTCAACCAAAAGTCCCATCTTTGAAGCTTTGAAAGACCACCCAAGACGATCGCAATTTGTTTCTACTCACCCCATGGCTGGAACCGAATTTTCTGGTCCTGATGCGGCGATTGAAGGTTTATTCATAGAAAAAAGATGTGTCATTTGCGACAAGGAATTAAGTGCGGATTGGGCAGTGAAAGAAATTGAAAGTTTGTACCAAGATGGCTTATCCATGAATCTGATTTACATGGATTCTGTCAGCCATGACATGCACACAGCGTATATTTCACACATATCCCACATTTGTTCTTTTGCGCTGGCGAATACCGTTTTGGAAAAAGAAAAAGATGAAAAACGCATTTTTGAATTAGCTTCCACCGGATTTGAATCGACTGTACGTTTAGCTAAATCATCTCCTGAAACCTGGATTCAAATTTTCCGTCAAAACCAAGAAAATTTAATGGACGTATTGGATGAATACATCAATACGCTTTTGAAATACAAAGGTTTAATGCTGTCTGACAGTTATGAAAAATTGAAGGAGGAATTAAGCAAAGCCAATGACATTGGCCGGATTTTGAAGAAATAATGAATCAAGTTTAAATTTGAGTAGAAAAAAATAAGCCTATTTCAACCACTTAATGTGCAATATGATCAAAATATTAATTCTATTTTAAAAACAACATTTAATGAAAATATAGAAATGCGAATTAAGAGTCAATATATCTAATTTTCACTTCTCTACCGCTTTTGGCTTCGGTGCTTCGACAGGCTTAGCAACCATGCTCAGCCAACGTTTTTTCTTCCTTTTTAAAACTCATAAATAAACTTTCGGTTAATCCCAACGAAAGATTTGAACGTAGCGGTAGGCGGAGCTTTGACAATGCGCATGCGCGATGTGCGTCAGGGTCAAAGAAAATAGCCGAGAGTGAAGCGAAAATCGGTCAGTCAGCTCCAGCTGACTGATTCGTCTTGGATTAACTTGCAACAAATAAGTTTTTTTGTTTCTTTTTTTTCAAAAAAAGAAATACCATAGAAAATGAATTAACCAGCAAATTGCATTGTTGGCAAGAAAAAAGACAATCAAATTTAATTTAGCCACAATTTTTGGAGATGATCCAGAATTTTAGTCTTTAACCCTTAATTCGCATTAGAAATAGGTGATTATGAATGACCTATTCGACTGGAAGGAGCAAAATGTCATTTGTCTCTAATTTTAGGATTTGACAAAGCTTTGGAATGTGCTTAATGGAGGGTTTATGTTTACCAGATTCCCAATTATTATAGGTACTTTGAGCAACACCGAGATGTGCGGCAACTTCTGTTTGGGCTAAACGCAAAGACAATCTGGCATTTAGAATTACTTCGGATAAGGTAGATTGATTCATTGAGGGTGATTATATTAAAAAGGTTGTATCTAGGGTATAGTCTTTGGGTTAGATATAGGCACAATAATACAGCTTCAACGCTGAATTTCAATTTTTGTTGTGAAAAAATTATCAGTTTACTGTTTGAAATTATCAGTTTACTGTTTGGGAGTGAAAAATATAGTGCCCAAGTTTGTACTATTAAAATACAAATAAAATTGGTAATAATTATATTTTATAAAATCCAATATTCTATTCATTACCGCATGAATCAGAAAGAAAATTAGACTTGAAATCAGATAGAAAACATGTGCTTTTGATGAAAATCTTTGTGGAATTGGCGGAAAAACAAATTGCGATGTGGTATTAAATAGTGTGCCTCTAAGAGTGTAGGGATTAGGAAAATTTCCCTGATAAAACCTGATTTTTATGGATCATTTAAAAACCAATACAAATTGTAAATATTGCATAGCCTTTATAATGCTATCCGTATTTTTTTTACTCTTAGAAAGTCCTTTACTTTCACAGACTATTGTTCACAAGTTTAGTAAAACAAAAAGTAAATACATTTATTATTTTGAGGATAAAAGTCTGAAAATTAAATCAAAAGAATATGATTCAATTAGACCATTTCGAGAAGGTAGAGCGCTAGTGGGAAACTTAGTAAAAAGAAACGGTTACAAATACTTTTGGAATATTTTAAACGAAAAATATCAAGAAGTTCTACCAATAGACAGTTCTCGAATTATGTGGTCTGATTTTTTTGAAGGCTATGCTATTTTTGATTCAAAAACTATGGATGGATATATTGATAAAAATGGTAAAATTCACCTTATTGATTCCCCTTTTAGAGGTATTTTTGAGGGAGGAATTGCAAAAACTTATGTCGACAAGACTGTGGGTGGACAGAATTATCAATTAGGAGAAACTGAACAAAATCCTTTTGGTTTCAAAATAAATTATGTGAATCATAAGTTTGAGTATCTTATTCCAAATAAATTTGATACTATTTCAGATTTTCAAGAGGGCGAATTAAGATTAGTGGGAAAAGGTGGTAAATATGGGTTTTTGGACACATTAGGGGAATTAAAGATCCCTATATCATTGGATAGAGTTATTCCATATTATTGGAATAGTTGGAGTTTAGTTGAAAAAAATAAAATGTATGCTTTTATTGACATACATACTGGAGAAAATCCCCTGAAAGAGGAATATGAGAGTGTTTATCCGTCAAGATTACCTTTTGCTTGGGTTCAAAAAAATAGAAAATGGGGGGCAATTTATTCTAATGGTAAAATAAAATTTCCATTTATTTATAACTCTTTAATTCAATTTGATTCAAGTGGAAGGTCTATCGTTCAGAAAGGTAAATATTTTGGAATTATTGACTCAAGTCATAGAACTATTGTACCTTTTAAATTTGAGAGAATTTTTGAATTTAGCAATGGGCTTGCGTTGATTCAAAGAGAAAAGAAGTTTGGTTTTATAAATAGGAAGTGGGAGGAAATTATTGAAGCCAAATATATTACTGCTACTTCATTTACTAATGGATATGCACTGGTTGATAATGGATTTTGGATTGAGCGTATTGACACATCGGGAGATAGTACAATATCGAGTTTCAACCCACCGATTTTGATCGTTTTTTTATTGATTTTCGTATTAATAGCGTTTATTGTACTTAAAAAGTAACAAATTATTTAGAAATAAAATTTTATCCCATGATGGTTTCATTTACCTAACTCAACCAAATGTTTAAATGAAAAAGACAAAATTAAATTTTGCAAATGCAAACTCTTCACTCAGCCGTT
>JBILRJ010000187.1:0-6091 GCA_044372695.1 Spirosomataceae bacterium | reverse complement strand
TCTTGAAAAAATACATCCATTTCCTATATTTTCAGCTTATCGAATCTTTAGGCAGAAGGGAAGAAACCTTTGAATTGAGAAAGAATTTGAGCATGATTTCACTCACAAAATAAATTTGTAGGAATTTAAAATGCTCAAATTCCATATGGCCCACCACAATGAAAATCCGAATTTATTTATTGTTGATCGTTTTCTTAAATCTGAGCTGTGATCCATCAAAGTATTTTTTTAATGACGGTAGCGTTATTTGTCCAAATGAATCAGAAACAATTAGAATTAAATATTTCAAAGATTTACCATTTTGCAACGTTGAAATAGGTGGAAAAATGTACAATTTCCTAATCGATACTGGAGCTCCGACCTTAATTTCAGAAGAAATTTTCCAAGCGCTCGATTTAAATGTGCATCATGTTTGGTTTGTAACAGATGGAGATAATAAAACTAAAATTGAGAAATTCACGATTGTCCCGGAGATAAAAATTGGAAATATACGTTTCAAGGATATTGGAAGCGTGGTTAAATTGATTGAAACGAAAGAACTTAACTATTTTGGAATAGACGGTATTATTGGAGCTAATATGCTTGCTAAACTTTTCTGCGAATTTGATTATCAAAATAGTCAAATCACATTTCATAAAAACAAATCAACATTCAACACAAAAAAAATTGATTTTGTTTGGGATTTTGACCCCAAAAGTCAAAAAACTCCAATGATTAATGGAGGTATTTTTGATAAAAAATATGATTTCACTTTTGATACTGGATCCAACGGCTTTATTGATATAAATGATGAATATGAAAACTTCAAATTGAAGGTAAATAAAAATAAAATTATACATTTTGAGGGCACTAGTACTGTCAGTTTGTATGGCAAACACGATAGCGATCACTATAATTTTTTCAAAATGAAAACTAACATTAAAATTGGTCATGTTTTATTTCAAAATGAAATCATTCAGGGTAGTAAATCCTGCTTAATTGGTAATCAATTTTTATGGGATTATGTATTTTGGATGGATTGGGAAAGCCAAAAAATATACTTCAAAAAACAACCTAATAAAAAAGAGAAATTTTACGAAACTTTTGGATTTGATTATTTATTCAATGATAAAAAAGCATTTGTTGTATCCAAAATAGCAGATAAAAATATTCCTATAAATCTTGGAGACGAAATAATTCAAATTGATAATTTTCGTTTTTCTTCCATTAAAAAAGAAGATATTGGTCAATACTATCTAAATAGAGTTGAGGGGAATAAATCAAGTATTGATGTGAAAGTGAAAAGAAAAAATAAACTTTTGACGTTTCATTTGAAAATGCAACTATTCTAAAGTGATGGTTATTAAACCATATACACAACGCATAAATTGATGTTGGTCGTAGATCGAATTACGTGAAAATAAGGAAATAAACTTCGAAACAATCAACTACTTCAAAGGACTATCTTTTTCCTTTTTCAAAGTATTATACACCAATCGGTCCATGAGGCTATTCATCCATTTATTCAAAAAGACAGTTAATTTTCCTTGGAAGGTTAAAATAAGCGTTTTCTTTTTTGCTGAATAAGCTTGGTAAATTTCACTCGCCACTTCCTCTGCCGACATCATATTTTCTTCATCGCGCATGGTTTCACCTGTAACCTGACCATTTGAGCCCAAGGATGCGGATCGAATGTTAGAGGCTGTAAATCCTGGACAGGCAATTAACACATGAACTCCTGTTTCTAATAATTCCGTACGTAATGCTTCTAAAAATCCATTCATCGCAAATTTAGATGCAGAGTATCCTGTTCGAACAGGTAATCCTCGATATCCTGCAATCGATGAAATACCGATGATTCCACCTTTGGAAGCTTTTAAATAGGGTAGGGCTGCGTGGGTGGCATAGACCGTACCCCAAAAATTGATATCCATCACTTGCTTTAAAACAGATAATTGCACTGTTTCAAACATGGAACGCATGGAAATTCCAGCATTGTTAATTAATAAATCTATTTTTTTGTAAGAATCGATGACCTCAGCAATCATTTCACGTGTTTCTGATTCTGAACTACTGTCGCAAACAATGCCCTTTACCTGAATCCTAGCATTTTCCAAGTCATTCACGGCCTCTTGCAATTTTTGCGGATTTCGACCAGTAATAATAACTGTATTGCCTCTTTTTCCGAATTCAAAAGCCAAAGCTTTTCCAATTCCTGAAGAAGCACCTGTGATGATGATTACGTTATTTTCCATATCCTTAATTTCCATGCGAAGTTAAGCTTTTATCTTTAAATTGGTTGTTAAGCCATAAGAATGAACTATTTTTGCACATATTTTTTTAAGATGAGCAAGAAGAAAGACAAAGTACAAATCATAATTGAGCAAGTAGAAATTTTAGATTTTGCTGCAGAAGCAAAATGCATCGTTAAAATTAATGACGAAGTCATTTTTGTTCAAGGTCCTGTTGCCCCAGGGGATATCTGTGATCTAAAGATTTTACGTTCCAAAAAGAAATTCAAACAAGCTCAGGCCATTAATATTACTCCATCTTCAAAATTCAGAACAGAAGTTGCTTGTTCTCATTTTGGTGTATGTGGTGGTTGCAAGTGGCAACACGTTTCCTATGAGGCACAATTAGGTTTTAAAACTAAACAAGTCAAAGATAATTTAGAAAGAATTGCAAAAGTACCTCTTCCAGAATTCAAAGAAATCTTGGGCTCAGAGGAGCAATATTATTATCGGAATAAGTTGGAATTCACTTTCTCATCTGCCAGATGGTTGACCAATGAAGAAATTGGACAAGAAGATTTAGGATCTATGAACGCTTTGGGATTTCATGTTCCAGGTCGTTTTGATAAAATTTTAGAAGTAAATCATTGTTATTTACAACCAGACCCTTCCAATCAAATTAGAAACAGTGTTCGGGAATTTGCTGAGAAAAATGGCATTTCATTTTATGAATTAAAAAATCAAAAAGAAGGTGCATTACGAAATTTAATCATCCGAAATGCAAGTTCAGGAGAATGGATGGTCAATGTTCAGTTTGCCTACGCGGAACAATTCGAAATTGATTTGATCATGGAGCATTTAAAAAACAATTTTCCTCAAATCACTTCCTTGAATTATGTAATTAATCAAAAGGGGAATGACACTTTTCATGATTTAGAGGTTATTTGCTATCATGGAAAACCGTTTATTGAAGAAGTGATGGAAGATTTAAGATTTCAAATTGGCCCTAAGTCATTCTTCCAAACCAATACCCACCAAGCTTTGCGCTTGTATCAATTGGTGAGAGAATATGCAGACTTGAGTGGAAATGAAATTGTCTATGACCTTTATTCTGGGACCGGTACGATTGCTCTATTTTTGGCCAATAAGACCCAAAAGGTGGTTGGGTTAGAATATGTGGAAATGGCGGTGGAAGATGCTAAAATGAATGCCCAACATAATGGAGTGGAGAATTCATCCTTTTTTGCTGGAGATATGAAGAAATTATTGACAGACGAGTTCATTTCGATTCATGGCAAACCAGATGTGGTTATTACGGATCCTCCGAGAGCCGGTATGGATGAGGATGTTGTTCGTCAATTATTAAAAGTTTTGCCTAAAACCATTGTGTATGTCAGTTGTAATCCTGCCACACAAGCAAGAGATTTAGCTTGGTTGGATGAGGCTTATAGCGTAGATGTTGTACATCCAGTAGACATGTTCCCACAAACACACCATGTGGAAAATATCGTTCGATTGAGATTGAAATAGGAGGTAAGAGTTAAGAGGTAAGCAATTCCCCTTAGCCCTTGCAATTTACTGCTGAAAAAGTTCCATTTTTTGATAAAATGTCAATCCTGGAATCCAAAAGATATTAATCTTGAAATGAAAAACAGTCCCGAAGGATACAATCTTTCGGGACTCAGCACACTTAACTTACCAAGCTATATTCTTTTTCAATAAGGATAAAGTTTTTGCCTCCTCGGATCCAGGATTAGGAATATGATTGTATTCCCAGTTCGCTTGCGGAGGTAAACTCATCAAAATTGATTCTGTTCTACCTTGGGACTCAAAACCGAATTTAGTTCCTCGGTCATAAACTAAATTAAATTCTGCATACCTTCCACGCCTGATTAATTGCCAGTTTTTTTGCTCTTTGTTAAAGTGCTTGTGTCGATTTAAATCAATGAGATGTGTATAAATAGGAGCAAATTGATTCCCCAAATCCATTAAAAAATCAACTAATTCGGACAATGGTTTATCTTGAGTAGGCATTAAATGATCAAAAAATACGCCACCCACACCTCTGGTTTCTTGACGATGTTCAATGAAAAAATAATCGTCTGCCCATTTTTTAAAGGTTGGATAATAAGTGACATCGTATTTATTGCAAACATCTTTTAATTGTTGATGAAACCATTTGGCTTGTTTTTCTAAAACATAAATGGGCGTCAAATCTATGCCTCCACCTATCCACGACATTCCGTTACTCAATTCAAAATACCTGAAATTGGCATGAGAAATCGGGACCATTGGACTGGATGGGTGTAAAACAATAGAAATACCCGTAGCAAAAAAATCCAAGTTACCCGAATCGTGAATGTCCAATGCTTTTAGCATGCTTGGCGTTGCTTTTCCAAAAACCTCAGAAAAGTTCACACCACCTTTTTCAATCACATTCCCATTTTGAATCACACGTGTTCTACCACTACCACCAGATGAACGAGTCCAAATTTCTTCTTGGAACTTAGCTTTCCCATCACAAGATTCTAATTTAGAGCAAATCGTGTCTTGTAATTCTTTTAATTTGGCAGTAATTTGAAATTTAGATACATTGGCTGTTTGTGTTTCCTCTAACATGATAAATGGACTTTTTAAATTAAGTATTAATGAAAGAATTGAACTCTTTTATTTGTTGTTTGACAAAAAAATGATCTGGATCAAATTCTTTAAGCAACATCGAGAAAAATAATTTATCAAAGACGACAAACTGAGAAGGCTCTATAGTCTGCACCGAAAAAATGTATTTAATTGACTCTAAAGCTTCTTGAAGTCCCAAAAACAAAGGTTTTTCTCCTGAAATAAATATCCTATTGTCAAAATCATTTATGATAACTAAGCCATCCATTAAATAAAAAATAAATTCTGCTTTTTGACCTTTTCTGAACAAAAATTCTTCAGGCTGATAATAGATATCTATGCCACTTGTTAAAATTTTACTGGATATGTCGGAATAATAGTTATTCATGTTTGAAAAATAAGGCACGAAAATACAAGTTATCTTGAGGCTTATTTATGACAATGCTCACAATTCCGTCTGTAGTTAATCATAAATCAAGAATTTGGATTGGATTAAATTTGGCATACTATTTTGTATGGTCATGAATTACATTTTAAAAGAAAAGGTAAACCAAATCAACATTTGTTACCATTGTGGTGAAAAATATCAAGAAGAAATCATTCATTATGAAAATAAAGAATTTTGTTGTTCAGGATGTCAAAAAGTTTATCAGTTATTGAATGAAAATTCCCTAGGAGATTATTACGAATGCGATATCAATCCCGGTATTTCTCCAAGTAATCAAAACTTCGAATATTTAAATCAGAGTGCATTTCGAGATCGACTCATTCTTTTTACCAATGATGAATTATCCAAAGTAAACTTCATACTGCCTGCCATTCATTGTCGATCTTGTTTATATTTATTGGAAAACCTTCAAAAGCTCCATGAAGGAATTATCAAAACTCAATTGAATTTTGGTAAAAAAGAATTAACAATCTGGTTTAGAGAAGATGCATTAAGCTTAGGGCATTTGGCCAATTTATTGGCTAAGATTGGATATGAGCCATTAATCTCCAATCAAGAAGACAATAATGACAAAAGAAATACCTATTCACAAGAGACGCAATTTTTAATCAAATTGGGAATTGCTGGATTTTGCGCTGGGAACAGTATGTTATTCAGTTTTCCTGAATACCTAGGAATCGAAGACGGCGCATTTAAACAACTTTTTGGCTACTTAAACCTTCTATTGGGCACTGTCAGTCTATTTTTTGCAGGATCTGATTATTTTAAAAATGTTTGGGCTCATATTCGACTTAGAAAAATGACGATTGAGTTA
>JBILRJ010000186.1:0-6121 GCA_044372695.1 Spirosomataceae bacterium | reverse complement strand
ACTCGGATGAATTAATTACTAAATTGGATGAGTTTTTGGATTTCCCAAAAACAGATCCACATGGAGATCCCATACCAAACCGAGAAGGGATACTTCCTGAATTGGGTTATTTGCATTTGTCAGACATCAAAGTAAACCAACGTTGCGTTTTGATGGGCGTTGCCAAAGACTCAGCCATTTTTCTTCAATTATTGACAAAACTCAACTTGGGTTTAGGAACAAAATTGATGATTCAAGAAATCAATGATTTCGATCGATCATTAGTTGTTAAAGTGGAGAATTCTCCACCCGTATTCATCAGTCATGAAGTAGCGAGAAACATTTTAATCAAACTGTCTTAACTTAACAAATCAAGCACCTCATCCTCACTCAAGGCCCTTAATATGGTCTCATCAGAGGTTACCAAGTCATTGGCCAAATCCAATTTTCTTTGTTGCAGAGCCAATATCTTTTCTTCGACAGTTTCTTTGGTAATGAATTTATAAGTAAATACCGTTTTAACCTGACCTATTCGGTGCGCTCGGTCTATGGCTTGTGCTTCTGCCGCAGGATTCCACCATGGATCCAACAAAAATACATAGTCCGCAGCCGTTAAATTCAAGCCAACACCACCAGCTTTCAAGGAAATTAAAAATACCGATTGCCCATCTTCTTTTTGAAAACTTTCTACCTGACCCTTCCGATCCGAAGTACTTCCATCCAAATAGGCATATTTAATATCTCGCTTATCCAATTCAGCTTTAATCAAATGTAAATGCTGCACAAATTGACTAAAAATCAAAACTTTGTGATGTTGTTCTAACACCGTCTCTAATTTTTCCAATACGGCCTCCATTTTACCAGAATCACCTGAAAATCCCTCTTCGCAAAGAGCTGGATGGTTTGCCAATTGTCTTAATTTCGTAAGGCCTTGTAAGACAGAAAAACGGGATTTCTGAATTCCTTCATCCTTGATTTGCTTTAATAAAACATCTCGATAAAAAGATTTTGTTTTATCATACAACTTTTCTTGTTCCTCTGACATGTTACAGTAGGCAATCGACTCCATTTTTTCAGGTAAATCTGCTGCTACTTGGCGCTTTTCTCTCCTCAATAAATAAGGCTTTATTAAATGATAAAGGCGCTTTTTCTTTTCGAAATCCGCTTTCTTTTCAATGGGAATCTGAAAATGGTCTTTGAAATACCTTTGAGTTCCCAATAAACCCGCATTGACAAAATTCATCTGAGACCATAAATCCATTGTCGAATTTTCCAAGGGAGTTCCCGTCATTACAAGTCGATATTTTGCATTCAATTTCTGAACGGCCTTCGTAATGTTGGCCAAAGGATTTTTAATGGCCTGCGATTCATCCAAAATTACATAGGCAAAAGATTGCTTCTCAAACCAATCGATGTCTGATCGGACCAAACCAAAAGAACAAATTACTAAATCAACTTTAGCTAGTTGCGCCTGTAATTTTTCCCTTTGTGGACCACTATAAACCAAGACCTTTAGCTGCGGAGTAAATTTCTTTGCCTCCATTTCCCAATTATACAATAATGATGTTGGCATAACCAATAAGCTCGGCAAGGCTTCTCCTTGCTCTTTTAAGGATTGTAATAGACATAATGTCTGTACCGTCTTACCGAGACCCATGTCGTCTGCTAAACAAGCTCCCAAGCCAGCTGATTGGCGCGTCCTCATCCACCGGTATCCATCTAATTGGTAAGGGCGTAAAACTCCTTTAAAATTTTTGGGAACTGGAAACTCTTTGGGAACAAGGGACAAATCATTGATGGTTTTAGTTTTCAAAGAGGTTTTGACCAAATCCTGATTTTCCCATTCTTGTACCAATTGATAATGTTGACGACGCAGATAAACCCCATCATCACCAGGTCTTGTCTCTGAAAAATAAAATAAATCTTGATAATCATGAAACCAAGCATCAGGAATCATAGCAATTGATCCATCAGGTAAATGAAATTCATGTTTTTTCTGCAAAATCAATTGCCTAATTTTTAAGAAAGGAATTTGAAATTCTCCGAAAGAAATAATGGCCTGCACGTCAAACCAATCCAATTTCTCTCCAATTCTTACTTTGATTTCAGGTTTTCCAAGAAAGTAACGAGGAGCTTGTCCATCACCTTTGAACTGCACCTGAAAACCCGCCTGATCTAAACTTCCTTTATTAATCGTCAACCATTGAACCGCTTGCGCCCTTGTTAAACTTGCCTTTCCATCCGACTCAATGGTTAAACCTAAATTTTTCAGCAATGAATAAGCCCTTTTTTCTTTCGTAAGGGATCTCATGATTTTTTGGAAAGCGTAACTGTCTCCTTTTTTTTCAAATAAAACATTCGCCTCCGCCGATAATCCATCCCATGGAAATCGATTGTTACCGTATTGAAAAGCCAATGAAAAAGTCCAACGATCAGCGGCCTCCAATGCACTATTTTTTTTAACGGTACTTGGCAAACTTTTTTCCTCCAAATCAATTTTCGGTGTTAGAGGACCATAGGTTAACAAATATTGACAATTTTTTTCTGTGTTGGTAATTTCAAATCCTTTGACATGCAAGGGATAACGAGCCACCATTGCTTTCACGAACTTTCTGAAATAATCCTCTTCCATGTTTTTCGGGATTACTACAAACTTTTTATTCAAAAAAGGTCGCAATTTTTTACCTTCCAAAGCAGGTTTAAAATGATATAATTTCTGGTTCATGAGCATAAAGGCTGGCTCATCTGAAAGTACCAAAGCGTCTTTGTATTGAAACTCCAACTTATTTCCCTTGTATTTCAAGGTAGGAAAATAGTGTGTATTTTCTTCATTTCGCATAAAATGAAACAACACATCTACCGGTTCGGCCTGAATTTCAACCGTTTGCCGCATGGGATTTCCATCATTGCCCATGATAAACAAAGTTTTGTCGGGACAAATCAAATCAAAAACTTGAGACCTCTTCTTTTCAATTACAGCTAAAACAGCTTCTGCAATCGCTTTATCTCCCTTTTCTGCGTCAAAGGTTTTTATGAAAAACTCTTCCATCGTTTTACGCTTCGTAGAATTGAATTTTTCAAATATCACCACAGGCTTCATCCCCTCAATCAATTTTACCGCCGCAGCATCTCGGTCATCTAAACCTGATTCAAATTCATGAAAATTTCGAGAAGTTAGGGTCTGATATTCCCATGTCAATTGATTTTTTTCATTCAACTGCACAACAAACACCTCGAACAAATAACCGAGACACTCGTGGGATAATAAAGAATAGACAACCCTAAAAGGTTTGTTTGGAGATATTTTCATTAAGCAAATTGGAATTCAAACTGAATTCCATGAGTAAAACCTTCAAAAATAAGACTTTTTAATGAAAAATTAGACAATTGGAAGAAAATAAAATTAGCGGCTAAATCTTAGTCAAGATTAAACATGCCCAATTGTTTTTATCAAATTGGCGAAACAAGTTTAAATTGTTTTTATTGGCGACTTTCACAAGGCTTGGGATGTCCTGTGTATAAAATCCGCTGAGTAACAAGAAACCTCCAGATGTTATTCTAGCAGCATATTCTTCCATTTCATCCAATAAAATGTTTCGATTGATATTGGCCAAAAGTACGTCGTACTCGAAAATAGGATGCTCGCGAACAGTGGATTGCGTAAATTCAATTTCTGGACAAGCATTCAATAGGGCATTTTCGATGGAATTTTCCACCGACCAAGCATCAATATCAAATCCTTTAACCACCGCAGCCCCCAATTTTTTAGCAATAAACGCCAAAATTCCGGTTCCTGTACCCGCATCCAACACGGATTTACCCTTCAAATCCAATGAAAACAATGCTTCAGACATCATACTCGTGGTTTCATGATGCCCCGTCCCAAAGGACATTTTGGGATTAATCACAATTTCTACCTGATAACCTGATTCCGGTTTGTGAAAACTTGCGCGAATAAATACTTTATTGGAAATACGAATCGGCTCATAATTTTTCTCCCAAACTTCATTCCAATTTTGTTTTTCAATGGTATGTTGAACATAGCTAATCTGACCCAGAAATTGATATCGGGAAATGATCTCTTCCAAGCTATCCTGATCAAATAATTCCTCTGGGCAATAAGCGCACAAACCTTGATCTGAATCCTCAAATATATCAAATCCGATCTCACCTAACTCGGCGACTAATATTTCTGTTATTTCAGTTGAGGCCGAAATAATAATTTGAATCGTTGACATAAATTGAGTTGACTAATTACTAGGTGGGGTATCTTTTTTTCCAAAAACAGAAAAATTCAAATATCGTTTGGGTTGTAATCGAAAATCTAAGAGAAGTTTATCCAGGTCGATTAATGTTTTGTTTAGACCTAAGTACAAGCTATCATTTTTCAATAGCTTACCTGCAGAGCCTTGGCCACTTTCCAAACTTGTCAATATTTTTTGCACCGTTAAAATGGCTAAATTCGCGTCGTTTAATGTCTTACCTATTTTTAAGGCATTCAATGAATCCGCCACCGTATTGAATTTTGTCAACAAAGGCTTTAACTCTTTCTCTGTTTCGACTAAACTGGCAGAAAGATTTCGCATATTTTCCGATATCTGGGTAATATTTGCCCGATTCTCCTGCAACATGCCATTCACCGAACCGTTGATTCCCACAACGGTCTCATTGGAATTTTTCAACAATTCATTCAAATGGGTTCCGGTATTTTCAAACTTTTTGCTAATCGCGCGAAAGGCTATTAACAAAGAATCAGCATTCGAGATAACCGGAATCGCACGTTCTTTCAATAAAGTGGTCAAACCAATTTCCGTGGTTCCCTTCAAAAAAGAACCATCAGCAAGTTCCGACTTCCCAAGAAGTTGTAAACGAATCACTTTCCCCCCTAACAAAGCCCCATCAGCTAAAATGGCAATGGTTTGGTTAGGAATAATTACATCTTTATTGATTCGCAATGCAACTAGAATCTTGTTTGATTTTTCAGGCTGAATGCTAACCTTCTTGACTTTTCCTACTTCAATACCATTTAGCACCACTTGATTAGAAGCTGTTAGGCCATCTACATTATCAAATTCAACATAATAGATTTTTGACGAAGAAAATAAATCATTCCCCTTCAAAAAATTAAATCCAAAATAAAGGATTAAAAATGCGATTAACGCCAAAAAGCCAACTTTTAATTCGTTACTTTTAAACATATTGTCTATTTTTCTATTTCTTCTTTGTATTGCTTAAAAGCCCTAACTATTGCATCCGCTACTTCCGATTGCCCTTTTTCAGAATTCAAATAAATTTCCTCCTCTGGATTGGTCAAAAAACCAGTCTCAATCAAAACACTCGGCATGGCTGTTCGCCATATAACTAAAAAACCAGCTTGCTTAACACCAAAACTCTTTCTGTTATACACTTTGGAAAACTGATTTTCGATTTTTGAAGCAAACTTAACCGAACTTGCCATAAAAGCACTTTGATAATTCGCCATCATGATATGTGCTAATGGGGAGTTGGGATCAAAACCATTGTAAGCGGTTTGGTAATCTTTTTCCTGCAAAATAACAGAGTTCTCTCTTTTTGCCACGTTTAAATTACCATCCGTTTTATGTAAACCCATGGTATAAGTTTCCGTTCCATAAGCTGCTTTGTTGGGAGCTGCATTACAATGCACAGAAATAAACAAATCCGCTTTGTTTCGATTAGCAATGTTGGCTCGTTCATTAAGCTCAATAAACTCATCCGTTTCCCGGGTATAGATAACTTTCAGTTCAGGAAAATTTTCTTTTAAACGCTTACCAACCTCTAAAATAATTTTTAAGGTTACTTTGCCTTCTTGCGCTCCCTTTGGACCTAAACAGCCTGGATCTTTACCTCCATGGCCCGCATCCAAACAAATGGTACGCACCAAATTCTTTTTTACCACCCTAGAAGGTTCAGGCGCAAGCGAAATAGCACTTGACACGAGCAAAAAAAGGGCAAAAGCAAAGAAAGCTTTGGTAAGTGCAAACATTATTTTAGATTTAATACACATTGGTACCGCTCAAAAATGTAATTTTGTAATCTTGTATAAAAGACAAATATAATTTTTAAATTTCAACCAACGTTCATAATACGGTGAAATAATCCAATTATTACCCCATTTCGCTAG
>JBILRJ010000185.1:0-6150 GCA_044372695.1 Spirosomataceae bacterium | reverse complement strand
TATCTCCTTTTTTTAATTGCTTTTCATAATCCCACAAACACAGTGGAATGGTGGCAGCGGTGGTATTGCCATATTTTTGAATGTTCAACATCACTTTTTCTTCTCCAATGTTCATTCGATTGGCGGTTGCATCAATGATTCGTTTGTTTGCTTGATGTGGCACTAAAAACGCGATGTCATCTCCCGTAAGATGGTTTCTCTCCATGATTTCAGCGGAAACATCTGCCATTCTAGTTACGGCAAATTTAAATACAGATTGGCCTTCCTGACGAATGTAATGCAATTTTTGATCAATCGTATCGTGTGTAGGAGGGTAGGCGCTTCCACCACCTTTTTGCATCAAGCTTTCACAACCATCTCCATCTGATTTTAATATAAAATCTTGTACACCCAAACCTTCTGAATTTGCTTCCAATAAAACAGCCCCCGCACCATCTCCAAATAGAATGCAAGTGGTACGATCTGTGTAATCTACTATCGCTGACATTTTATCTGCGCCCACAACGATGATTTTTTTAAACCTTCCCGACTCAATGAAAGCCGTTCCTGTAGCCAAAGCATTCAAAAAACCAGAACAAGCTGCGGATAGATCAAAAGAAGCAGTTTCTCTAATTCCAACCGATTTACAGATCAAATTAGCCGAGTTCGGAAAAAAGTAATCGGGAGTAACTGTTGCGCAAATTAATAAATCAATTTCTTCCGGTTTTGTATTTGTTTTGGCTAACAATCCTTCTACTGCCTTAGCACCTAAATAAGATGTCCCTAATCCTTCACCTTTTAAAATTCTTCTTTCTTTTATACCCGTCCGACTGGTAATCCACTCGTCATTGGTGTCTACCAATACTTCTAGTTCTTTGTTGGTAAGGACATAATCAGGTACGTAACCTTGTACTCCTGTTATGGCTGCACTTATTTTTTGAGTCATGATTCTCTTTTAAATTCAATTATTTGTTTTCAATAGATTCCTTGATTTTTTGACATACCTTGGATTCAACTACTGAAACGGAAAGTTTGATCATATTTAATATCGCTTTTGGGCTAGAAGCGCCATGGGCAATTATGACATTGCCATTTATTCCAATGATGGGGCTACCACCATAATTTTCATAATTGGTATTTTCAATAAATTCCGTTGAAATTCCTTGACTTTTCATGATGTTATAAATGGATTCACCCATTTTTAACATGATGTTTCCTGTAAAACCATCGGTAACAATGACATCCGCCTTGTTGTGGAAAAAATCTTTCCCTTCGATGTTTCCAATGAAATTGATGTTCGGATTTGCCTTGAGTAAGGCATAAGTTGCTTGGGAAAGAATCGAACCTTTTTGCTCCTCTTCTCCAATATTCATCAACCCAACTCGGGGATGCTTTATTCCTGTAGTGGCTTCAAAATACACAGATCCCAACAATGCAAATTGATCAAGCATTTCTGGTTTACAATCCGCATTCGCTCCAATGTCCAGCATAACAGAATATTTCCCATTGACTTGAGGAACAAATCCTGCAATGGCCGGTCTTTGAATCCCTTCAATGGTTTTGACAGAAAATAAAGAACCCACTAACATAGCGCCAGTGTTTCCTGCAGAAGCAAAAACATCGGCTTTCCCTTCCTTTAAAAGAGTAAACCCAACTCCGATGCTGGAATTGGGTTTTTGTGACAATGCTCTTGTGGGATGTTCTCCCATTTCAATGATTTGTTCCGCAGAAATAATTTGAATTTGATCCCCCAAATAATTTCTTTCGCTCAATAATTGAGTAATAAGTTCTTTTTGCCCTATGGCAAGAATTGTTACATCTTTCGGAAGGCTTTCAGTGGCTAAAAGTATCCCGTCAATCACGGCTATTGGGGCAAAATCCCCACCCATCACGTCGATTGCTATATTCATCTATTTCTTTTTTTATTACTAAAAGCTTTTAGCAAAAATAGCATTAAAATTAGTCAAAAAATAGCATTTTAACGGGATATTTTCGACAAATTCAAAAAAGATGTATAAATCTTATTTGTAAAACTTAGGATTGTGAAGAATAACCTTCTACAATCATTTTTCCTTTGTAAAACAAATTCCCCTCGTGTACGTGTGCACGGTGAAATAAGTGAGTTTCGCCAGTTTGACTATCGACTGCTATTTGTCTTGGAGTTCCAAAATCGTGTGAACGTCTTTTGTCACGGCGAGATGTAGAATGTCTTCTTTTAGGATGTGCCATTTTATTATTTGTATTGTATTAGTTCTTAATTATTGTCTGTCAATTTTTTTAAAGCTGCCCACCTTGGGTCAATTTCAGCTTCGTCTTTTATTTTCTCCTCCATCGTTTCCGTGGAATATAAAAACTCATTTGCTAAAGAATCATCTTCTTCTTTGATGTATCTCGGATGCAACTTTTTCATCGGAACCTCTAGGGCAATGAAATCATAGATATCCTGCGATAAATCTAGTTTTGGCTCTTTTCTGTCTAAAAAAAACAAATTGTCGCCTAAATCTTCCGAATGGTCTGAAAACTTATAAATAAGTTTTTCGTGGATTCGAATGGGAGATTCAAACTCTTCCAAAGATCTGTCACATATTAAATTTATATGACCCTCTATTTTAAGCTGAATTTGAATCATAATGGCAGATTTGTCTAATTCCACTTCTGCCTTAAATCTTCCTTTTTTAATCCATTCTTGTTCAATCGCCCCAAAAAAATCATCAGATCCTTCAAATGTATAATGATATACTTTATCCTCTAAGGAAATAATGGGTATTTGATAATTTTCCGCTACTTTCATGTAACCTCTTGGTCTAAAAAGGATTGCAAAATTAGGTATTTTTTTCGAAACAGCAAGTAGTGTAATCAAGATTTTAATAAAAACTTCCGACCTTTGAACCATGAAAGCAATAAATGTTTATTTAAAGTACTACGTTTTGGGATTTGTATGCTTTGAAATAGCTTGTTTGACCTATGTTTTTAGTTTTACTCGCTTCGAGCAAGTCCGATTGATCAATTCTTTTCATTCACCTTTTGCCGACTATGCTTTTCAGTTTCTCAGTTTTTTAGCTGAAATTTATATGACGCTTCTTGTCCTTTTTTATTTAATATGGAAGAAAAGGCATTACATAAAGCCCTATGTTTTGTCCTATTTGCTTTCAACAATTTTGACCCAAGGATTGAAGCACTTTGTATTTTCGGACCAACTTAGGCCTTTTGCGTATTTTAAATCCCTTAATTATTCTTGGCATTTCGTGGACGGTGTTTTTCTCAATGAATACAACAGTTTTCCCTCGGGGCACACAGCTGCCGCTTGGTTTTTGTTTTTTTGGCTTACTCTACTCATTAATAAAAAATATGGGCTTATTCTCTGTGTTTGTCTAGCGATTGGAGTTGCCTATTCTCGGGTTTATTTATTTCAGCACTTCCCTGTAGATACTGCTTTGGGCGCATTTATTGGGCTATTTAGTGCCTACTTTGTTTATCATTATTTACCTTCTACCAAAAATCTTCAATGATTCAATTTATTCAAAAAAGGCCTTTATTATCTTGGTTTAGCATTGGGCTTCTCATCTATGTGCCATTTTTAGGCTCAAGCCATTTATTTGACTGGGATGAGGTGAATTTTGCCGAGTCCGCGCGGGAGATGATTGTTTCTGGAAATTACCTGAGTGTCCAGATTAATTTTGAGCCTTTTTGGGAGAAACCCCCTCTGTTTATTTGGATGCAAGTTTTAAGTTTTCAAATTTTTGGAATCTTTACTGATCAAGCTATTGCAAGCATGGAATTTGCTGCTCGTTTTCCCAATGCTATTGTTGGAGCACTTACTTTGGTGACTTTGTTTTTAATTGGTCGCAAACATTTTTCTGCTCAATTTGGGCACTTGTGGGCATTTTCTTATTTAGCTGCCTTGACGCCCCATTTGTACGCTAGCTCAGGGATTATTGATCCCCTGTTTAATTTGTTTATTTTTCTGGGAATTTATTTTTTCATTCGTTTCAAAGCTAGCCCAAAAGAATTTATTTGGGTGTTATTGAGTGGTTTTGCGATTGGCTTGGGAATGTTGACAAAAGGCCCAGTGGCTTTGTTGCTTTGGGGTTTAACCATATTCGTTTATGCGATTTACCACCGCAAACTTTTGACTAATTTTTGGCATTTAGCTAAAGGGGCCTCTGCCATAGCGTTCATTTCACTATTACTTTTTATCTCTTGGTATGGCTTAATCGCTTATCAACATGGTTTTGGTATTATTAATGATTTTTTTCAATACCAAATTCGATTACTTACAACAGGGGATGCTGGTCATGGTCAACCTTTTTATTATCATTTTTTTGTACTGCTCTTGGGATGTTTTCCCATCTCTATTTGGGCAGGCGCTCGAGTATTTCGCCGCAAGAAGACCCTTTATGTTTTTGATGAGGTTCAAACGGATTTTTCCCAATGGATAAAGATTTTGTTTTGGGTGGTGCTTATTTTGTTTAGCATTGTCAAAACAAAAATCATTCATTATTCTTCTATGTGTTGGATTCCCTTGTCATTTTTTTCAGCAGAAGTGTTGTTTGAGTGGCAAAAAGATTTTTGGATTTGGAAAAAATCCTACACCATATTTACGCTAATTGTTGGTGGAATTTTTGCGCTAGTTCTCGTGCTTGTGCCTTTCATTGGTTTAAACAGTGCTTGGTTTTCTTTGCAGATCCAGGATGTGTTTGTCAAGGGTAATTTAGAAGCTCCCGTTTATTGGTCAGGGTACGAAATGTTGATTGGTATCCTGTTTTTCGTATTTCTCATTGTTTTGTTTTCCATAAGAGGAACCGTAAAACTAGCGAGAATTTACTTGTTGATGTGTGTATCCATAGGGCTCATTATCGCTATGACACAGGTTATTCTACCTAAAGTGGAAGGGTACACTCAAAGGGCGGCCATTGATTTTTATGAATCGAAAGTTGGCCAAAAAGTATTGATCGAAACACTTGGTTTTAAATCCTTCGCACACTTATTGTACTTTCAAAAGCCCGGGAAAAGTAGTTCAGGGAAGGATTTGTTAGAAAATGGCGCAGGAAACACACCCGTTTATTTTGTATTAAAATCGGACGCAGAAAATCAATTCAGATACCATCCAAAACTCATTTTCATCAAGGAGGAAAATGGTTTTATGTTTTATAAAAGAAAATAGATGTAAAAAGTATGATCACATACGATTTACATCTATAAAAACCTTATTCGCCGAAAAAAAATGCACCTTCTATTGCTGCATTTTCATCTGAATCGGAACCGTGAATGGCATTAGCCTCAATCGATACTGCGAAACGTTGTCTGATAGTTCCTTCAGCAGCCTGTGCTGGGTTAGTAGAACCAATCAAAGTTCTGAAATCTTCCACCGCATGCTCTTTTTCTAAAATCATTGGGATGATGTAGTCAGAGGACATGTAATCACACAAACTTTTGAAAAATGGTCTTTCTTTGTGCACTGCATAAAAATTACTGGCCTCTTCCTGACTTAATTTTAATTTTTTGATGGCCACGATGCGAAATCCTGCCGCTTCAATTTGTTGGATGATGGGTCCAGTGTGTCCATTTGCTACCGCATCTGGCTTAATCATGGTAAATGTTCTATTTGTTGACATATTCAATTTTTTATGCAATTTATCTTTAACTTTGCGAATGCCCAAATTTTAATCGGCACCAATGTTTTTTATGAATTCCATTTCTGCCTTAAAGGCTCAACTACATCCTGGTCAAAAGGTAGTAATTACCACCCATTTTAATCCAGATTCAGATGCTATCGGTTCAAGCTTGGCTTGGCAACAATATTTATTAAAAAAGGGATTGGATGCGCGTGTCATTGTTCCATCCGCAGTTTCGGCCAATTTGACTTGGATGAAAGGAGCTATAGATGTGTTGAATTTTGAAGATTCAATTGATAAATTGGTCATAGATTCATTGGTTTCTACGGCAGATTGGATTTTTTGTCTTGATTTTTCAGGAATTCAGCGATTGCACGGATTAAGTTCTTGGATTTCCAATGCCAGATGTCCTAAAGTAATCATTGATCATCATTTGGATCCAGAGGATTTTGCCGATTTTTATTATCATCGGACAATCGCGGCTTCAACTTGTGAGTTGATTTTTGATTTAATTTCCGAATGGGGTGATAAAGAATTGATGGACCCTGAGATGGGA
>JBILRJ010000184.1:0-6155 GCA_044372695.1 Spirosomataceae bacterium | reverse complement strand
AAGTAATCGTGTACTTATCACCCGACTTAACGATTGAAGGATCAGTTACCAAGCTAAAAATAGAAGTTGGTAATGGCTCAAAATTTTCTGAATTATCTGTGTTATAAGCCGTCAATAATTCGGGAGCATCTTGAACTGTAATCGTAGCCGACTTAGCTAATTCTGCAGGAGAATTCACATCACGACGCATGTTAAAAAGTGTTACTTTTTTAACCGTGCTGAATGGTTCGTAATAAAGCGCCTTAGAAGGTCCATCGCTCATTTTTACGAATACGGATCCTTGGTTTGTTAATTCAACCACCTCATCTTTGATACATGATTGCATCACAAGAGTAGTTAAAATCATCAATGAAAGGAATAATTTGATCTTTTTCATATTTTCAATATTTTAAAAATTTTAAAATGGGAAATAATTAATTATTCCACCAAACTTTAGAATCTTGTGTGTCTCCGCCAGAAATTGCACTCACAGCTGCTTCTGCATTCGCTTTGTTCGAAGTGAATTCAGTAGATCCGTAAGTGTATCTTCTTGGAATTTGCTTCGAAGAATTGGTTGCATCTGGAGCAGGAGTTAACTCAGGAAAACCTGTTTTTCTCCAAATGTTCCAAGATTGCATTCCATCTGGATAATGTGCAATGTAACGTTGAATGGCAATTTTCTTCAAATTACCTGCCGAACCAGCAGCTTCCAAGGCAACAGCAGGTTGACTCAAATAATCACCTGGTAAAGTAGTTCCCCACTGCTCATGAGATAATGCGATACCAGTTGCGTAAATAGTCCCTAAAGATTCCGAAGTCCATTTGTAATCAGCTGCTTCAGCTCTTGCTAAGGCAATTTGAGCAGCAGAAATAACCATCACACTACCATTTTCCTTGCGATAATCACCACGTAAAATACGTGCCCAATTCGTGTTTGCAGAAGTAAATGCCTCCACCTTTGATCTAACCAAACCGAATGGAACACCCACGTTGGAGGTTTCATTAGCATTCCCAACACCTTGATCTTGCGTAGCACCACCAAAAGCATTTTGACGTTTGTCTGAAAGTGAAGACATTAAATCAGTCATTGGCTTACTTTCGGCATAATCTTTACGTCCATTGTACAAGTTAAACCAAGAGCTCTTATAATTTCCACCAGGGAATGTCAAGACCATGTTTTGAGAATTGGATTGAATGTATCCTCCTGCATCAGCCAAAGCTTTGGCAAATTCCGTAGCAGCATATCCACCCGCAGCTGGAAATCTTTTTGATAATTGCAAAGACATCAACATTCTCAATGAGTTGGCAGCACGCTTCCAAGAAGCAGCATCACCACCGTAAATCAAGTCTCCTTTGATGGATGAAGCGTCAAAAGATGAAGTAGCTTTAGTTAAAGCAGCAATCATTCCTTTGTAAATATCCTCTTGACGATCGTATTTAGGATTTGCATTCTTAACACCTAACAAAGCCTCCGAATAAGGAACATCTCCCCAACGATCGGTGATTGTCCAAAAAATGTATTGTTGAAGAATTTTCGCAACTTGTGTCATATTGTTGCTTTCATTTTTCTCAATAATTACTTGTAAATCTTGCAAAGGGCCAGCATACTCTCCTGAAAACTCAATTTGAGGCAAACTGTAAAGAGATGCATCTGTATATTGAGTTTCTGAAAAGTATTGACCGTATAAACCTGGTCTAACTGAAGCAGCGTAACCACCCATTCCGGATTGAACATTGGCCATTAAAGCAGATAATGTTGGTTCCGAAGTAGCAGCAGGATTCACGTTGGTATCACCAAAATCATCCAATTTGGTACATCCCGCTACTCCTAAAAAAAGTAGTGAAATGAATATGTATATTATTTTATTTTTCATGTCTTTTAAAATTTATGAATTCAAGTAATTAAAATCCAAATCTAACATTCACACCATAACCACGTGTTCCAGGCCATTGTCCTGTTTCACCGCTGACAGCAGAAATTTCGGAAGGATCAAAATCTTTCGATGTTGCGTACAAGAGTACTGGGTTTCTTGCCACTAAAGAGATATTAACACTTTGGAAATACTTACTCATGCCTAATTTCTTAACCGGCAAATTATATCCAAATGAAATCTCTCTGATTTTGACGAAAGTCAAATCATAAATGTATGGATCAAAAGTTTTGTTGTTGTAAAGGTTATGGAAATAATCCTGTGCCTCTACGTAGAACTCAACTGGCTCTCCTTTTTCATTAACTCCTTTTGTTTGAACACCACCACCATCAGCAACAGCATCACGAATCGGATTGCCTTTTTCATTGACAGTAGCTGTTCTTGCAGTTAAACCAGAGTAAGATCCCCACATGTTAGACAATGAAGCAAACTTTCCACCAATTTGGAAGTCCATGTTCACGTTCAAAGTAAAATCTTTCATGATCGTAAATGAGTTTTGCAAACCTCCTGTGTAATCAGGTAGAACACTACCAAAAAATACTTTTGGATCATTTACGTAAAAACCATTGGCATCCAAAACTGGTACTCCATTGATTCTCTTAATACCATTTCCATACAATTGACCCCAACGCATTCCTTCAGTATGCACCAAATAAGGCATTGTTGTTCCCCAAACACCTTGTACTCCGGCAGTTTGTGTAATTCCGTATTTCGGAGACAATGACACGATGTCATTGGCAACTAACTTAGATAAAGTACCTGAGATTTTCCAAGAGAAGTTTCTTGAAACTACCGGGCGACCGTTTAATTGAATGTCTAAACCTTTCTTAGAAATTTCTCCAATGTTAGTTAACAAAGAAGTGTAACCACTTGCACCGTTCACACTCAAAGCATAAGGGAAATTCTTTTCAGAACCTTCCCAATAAGTAGCGGAGAATCCAACACGATCATTTAAGAATGATAAATCCAAACCAACTTCTCCTTGTGTTACCACTGAACCTTGGATATTTGGATCTACTAAGGTATTAGAAGCTGACATCAAGAAATTACTTCCCCACTTGTTTTGTCCCAAATTATAAGCTGAACCTGGAAAACGATAAGCTCCAAAAGTTTCATTGCTTGTACCCAATGCTTTTGGAATCTCTCCCCAAGAACCTCTCAATTTACCATAACTGATCCATGGCAATGCTTTGCTGATTAATTCGCCAAATACAAAAGATAAACCTGCCGATTTAGACATCACCGAATTAGTTGCTTGTGGTAAAGTAGAATACCAGTCATTTCTGATTGTTACATCAGCAAATAACATGTTTTTGTATCCAAATGTACCCTTACCAATCAATGCACGGTATTTTTCTGTTAAACGATCGTTTCCGATGGTTGCAGGATCTACCGAGTTAGTTACTGTATATAAATCAGCTACACTTAAACCGTTGTTAGTGTTGGCAGAGTTACTTACATAATTCCACTCGAAAAAGTCAGTTCCTACGTTAGCATCAATGGTAAAGTCCTTGATTTTTTTATTGTAATTCGCAAACAATTCCATGTTGGTACGGTCAGAATAAGTTTGACCTGTCGCATAATATCCTCTTGCTTCAGGGGTATTACCTGTTGTTTGTAAACCTGACTCGTTTAAGCGAGAACTGTAACGAGAATCTGACATTCCGTTATTTTGTTGCTTTCTGTATGTAGCCGTAATTTTCAAATCATCATTTATTTTGTACGTAAACGCGATGTTTCCGAATAAACGATTTCTTGTGTTAGTTTGGTTAACCAAATCAAACCACGAGAAAAAATTGTACCAATAGTTACCAGCATAGAAGTTTCTTGTGTTGGTTGGATCATAGGCATCTGGATTTGCTTTGTTCCAAGAAGCATAAATTCCCTCAGAAGTTCTCAAATCTTTCAATTCCTTCATGATGTTCATGTCCAAATCGCGGTGAAACCACTGATTGAAAGATCCTGAAGATTGATTCGAATAACCATCTTCAATTTCACCCTTTTGAACTTGATTCACGTAATTGATGTCTGCACTTACAGTTAAATGCTTGTTCAAATTGTAAGAAGTCAAGACGTTCAAGGTATTTTTAGCCAAAGAAGTGTTAGCCAATAAACCATCAATCATTTGATTTCCGTAAGTCAATTTAAATTTCAATTTATCTGACGCTGAATTGATGGTAAAACTGTTGTTTTTTGTAACACCAGTTTGGTAAAAATCACGAGCATTGTTTGGCTGAGGTGTCAAAGAAGCAGTTTTGAAAGAATATTTACTTCCAGCATACCAAGCATACCAAGGTATGTATTCTTGACCTACCATTCTTGGACCCCAAGAGGCATCATCACTGTAATCATGGTAATATTTACCATCCAATGCTTTCCAATCCTCTGGTTGACCCGCCTTCCACTTGTATTGCATCAAGTCAGAAGTTGAACCACCTGCGTAAGAATTTTGATAATTCGGCAAGATATAAGGATTCTCAAATAAAATACCAGTGTTTAAAGTAACACCGATACCTTGTTGATTAGGAACTGCTTCTTTCAAAGTAATAACAATCGCACCGTTTGCTCCTTGAGAACCAAACTGAGCCGATGCAGCAGCACCTTGAAGTACAGAAACGTTTTCGATATCGTCTAAGTTAAGATCATCTCCATTTGGTAAAATAGTACCATTTACCACATAAAGAGCTCCATTACCTAAACCGAAACCCGATACACCACGTAAACGAATCTCAGTTGAACGACCTAAAGCCGCTGCAGATTGAGAACGTACCTGAATACCAGAAACTTTACCCGCTAAGGCATTGTTTAAGTTGGTTTGGCGAATGGTGTTCAATGCTTTTTGGTCAACTACCTGATCATTGTTGGTAGAAGATCTCGCTGAACGCTTTGAGCCGTACGCACCCGTAACAACAACTTCATTTAATTCTGAAGCATCTGACTCTAAAACGACATTGATTGTCGATTGGTTACCAACCACAATTGATTGAGATTTGTGACCTACAAAGGTGAATTGCAATGTAGCACCTGCGCCTACAGCAATCCTGTAAGTTCCATTGGCGTCTGTAGAAGTTCCACGGCTCGTTCCTTTCAGACTGATGTTCACGCCTGGGAGAGCCATTCCATCCTCCGATGAAGTAACCTTTCCGGTAACTTGCTTGTTTTGGGCCAATAACGAACTGAAAGCAGTCGCTACTAGTACCCATACTAGTAAGAGTTTTTTCATTTTTTTTAGTTTAATGATTTATTTGACACAATTGACCTGCAATTTATTTAATTTTTGAAAACTCACAAAGAAAATTTTGAAAAATAAGGCTTTTACCAAATAAAAAACAAAAAAATGCGACGAAATGACCGAAAAAATTTGGACGAAAAATAAAAATACACTTTATGGTAATTATTTAAAATAAAATATGGCTTCGAATTCATTTACGAAAAAATGAACCCTTAGATTGACAATCGTAAAAAGAAAATATCCTGCTCGGAAAAACACCCTTATAAAAAATAAGGACAAGAAATTGATGAAATTTTATGAAATCAAAAAATTCAATGCCAGAACACCTAGCAAACCAACGAAGGAAACGATGGTTTCCATGATGGTCCAAGAACGAAGGGTTTCTTTGACACTGATGTTGAAATACTCTTTGAAAAGCCAAAAACCCGGATCATTGACATGCGAAAACATCAAGCTACCTGCACCAATGCTCAATACCATTAAATTGGGATCAACTCCCCCAGCTTGAATAATTGGAAAAATCATACCCGCTGCGGTTAAACCCGCAATCGTGGCAGAACCGACACAAACGCGAATGATGCCAGCGGTCATCCAACCCAAAACCAAAGGAGGAAAAGGCAAAACCAACAAATACCCGGCAATCTCTTTACTAACCCCTGAAACCAATAAGATCTCCTTCAATGCACCTGCCCCAGCCGTTATTAACAAAACCATGCCCACCTCTTTGACCGAACTGGTATAAACATTCATGATATCTTCCATCTTTCGGTTCATACGAAGCCCCAAGGTATAAGTAGCCAATAATATAGCAATCAACATGACAATGGAAGGATCTGCAATGAATTTAACCAATGGACTCCACGATGATGTAGGGCCCACCAAAAACTCAAACAAAGTGGTCATGATCAATAAAAAAACTGGAAAAAGAGCAGTAATGAAACTCATCGACTTACTTGGTAAATCTTCCACAGCCTTTTCTTCAGAATTAAAAACCGCCAAAGGACGAATGGGCA
>JBILRJ010000183.1:0-6196 GCA_044372695.1 Spirosomataceae bacterium | reverse complement strand
TTTTCTTCCTCGTAATGGTTATTAGTAGAAAAATGGACAACGGCTAGTCCAAAGGTATTAGTGGTTAAACTTGATAATTTAATAAGCGCACTTTCATCTACATAAAATAGCAATGTATTTTTCAAGCGGGCTAATTCAATATCTTTAAATACGGCTTTACTGTTTAATACTATGAAAGAAACTTCAAAATTAGAATTCAATATTTCACTAATCCCCTTCTCTCCTTCCACTAAAAATTGTTTATTCTCTGTTCTTCCTTTTTTTGAGTGTAGAGAATTGATTAACTTTAATTGATTTATAGATAACATCTTTTGAATAGTAAAAATAATTTAATTTTATTCTGTTTTTTAATCCTCAACATCTCTTGTACGGGCTACAAAAATTATGTTCAAAAAAAATCGGTCATCAATGAAATTTCTTTGATAGGAAATAAACACATCAAATCTGGTGATCTTAAAGCAAATATACCAAGTTTAAAGTATTCATATAAAAGAATTGTTCCTGCTAAATATTATTTATTTCTTCAATCAAAAAGACATATTAATGATTCTTTGAATATTAAACCGAAATTTTATTCATTTTTAACCAATTACAATCCCGATTTTTCTCTTGACTTATTAACAACAATTCAAACTAATTTATCGAAATATTACCGAAAATCAGGTTTTTTAAACAATCAAATCCGTTTTGAGATAGATTCTCTTGAAAAAAATAAAAAACTAGTAAAAGTTGTATTTTTTATTGATGAAGGTCCTCTGAGTAGATATGCGAAATCTGATTCCTTATTAATAGATAATCCAGTTCTCACTTTAGACACAAAAAACTATTTAGATCAACATAGTTTGCTTGAAAAAAATCAGGGTTTAACTTTCGATGCAATAATTCAAGAAAAAGAAAAATTGACTAATTATTTTAAAAATAAGGGTTATTATTTTTTCACATCTGATGCAATTGGAATTCAAATCAATGATTTAAAGGATTCAACACTAGAGCGGATTAGTTTGATTTATAAAATTCCAGATTTCAAGGGCCTTCAATTTAATCGAAATTTTGACCGTTTATATAGGTTTGAAAATCCCATTTTTAACATTGTCAAGCAAAGTAGCTCAACCAATAAAATTGACAAAGAGAATCTTTACCAAAGTAAGGACTTGCTTAAGTTGATCAATATAAAGCAAGGTGATTTATATTCGGTTGATAAAGTGAATCAAAGTCTACAGAATATTTATCTTACAGATCAATTTAAATCGGTTTCAATCAAATTTGACACATTAAAAACCAAAATTTCACCACAATTTGATTTAGTGAGTAACGATAAATACAATTTTTCTTCCGAGTTTGGGGGTAGTCTATTTAGGGGGATTCCCGGACCATTTATCGCCAATTCATTCAAAGTTCGAAGGGTCTTTTATTCATTAGATTTCATAGACTTTACTACTAGAATTGGCTTTGAAGCCCAAACAGGGTTTATAAATACTTCTGAAACCAGAAGAAATTTAGAAATTAACGTGGGCGCAACATTGAACTTTCCTAGCCTCTTTATACCTAATAATATTACCAAAAAGTTGGGTATTTTATTCGCACCGCAAACTCAAATCGGTTTAAATTATGATTATATCGATCGTCCTGAATATATCCGGACAAATGTGAATCTTTTTAATCGGATCCTATGGAGGAAATCTCCTTATCAAAACTTTTCCATTTCCTTTTTAGATTTAAATATCATCAACACCAATTATCCCGATTCTCCAACTTCTAAATCGTTTCAAAATTATTTAGAGGAATTACGATTGCAAGGAAACAATTTAATTCGAAGTTTTAACCCTAGTTTTGTCTCTAGCGTACAATTTAATTATTCCTATCGTACTTTCTTACCTAGTAATAGCTTGGTTAATGGTAAAGTTTTCTCTTTTGGATTTGAATCAGGAGGCACCATGCTTAATTTTATTCCAAATAAACGAATTGATTTCATTGAACGCATTTTAGGAAGTAAACAAGAATTGCAATTTTATCGTTTTTTGAGAATTACAACTGACTACAGAATTTATCGTTTAATAGGTGAAATGCGAAAATCTCAAATTGCATTTAAAATTGGTGGTGGATTGGCCTATGCTTATGGGGAAGAAAATGGATTTCAATTACCTTACGAAAAAAACTTTTTTATTGGTGGACCTAGTAGTTTGAGAGCTTGGAAACCTCGTAGATTAGGACCAGGTTCCTACAATGCAGGCAATAACTTAATTGAACAGCCTGGAAGTATCTTAATTGAGTCATCTTTGGAATATCGATTTCCTTTACTTTATTTATTGGGTAAATTGAATGGTGCCTTATTTGTCGATGCAGGAAACATTTGGACATTTTCGAATAATCAGAGCAATCCGAACTCTGTGTTTAATATTTCTACTTTTTATAATCAAATTGCTGTTGGAACTGGTTTTGGTATCCGTTGGGACTTTTCATTCTTTTTATTGAGGCTTGATATTGCTACTAAAGTAATCAATCCTGCGAAACCTAAAAATGAAAAATGGGTTCTCGACAAAACTACATTAAGTAGTGGTGAGAACCCATTGGAATTTAACATTGGTATTGGATACCCTTTCTAAATCTCTATTTTCTTGAAATTGCTTTTAGAGCTTTTTCAACAATATTATTTGCATTTAATCCATATTTTTCCATCAAATCGGCAGGTTTTCCTGATTCTCCGAAGGAGTCATTTACTCCTACAAATTCAATAGGTGCAGGTTTATTTTGAGCCAATAGTTGAGCGATGGAATCACCTAAACCACCATTCATTTGATGCTCTTCCGCAGTAACTACACAACCTGTTTTTTCAACAGAATTCATAACTGCCTTATTATCTAAAGGTTTGATCGTATGAATGTTTATTAACTCAGCCTTAATGCCTTTGGATTGTAAAATTTCTACTGCAAGAACAGCCTCCCACACTAAGTGACCTGTTGCGAATATACTGACATCAGAGCCTTCAATCATATGAACAGCTTTACCTATTTCAAAAACTTGGTTTTCAGGTGTAAAAACAGGTACTACTGGCCTTCCAAATCTCAAGTAAACGGGACCCTGATAGTCAGCGATTGCAATCGTAGCGGCTTTTGTTTGATTATAGTCACATGGGTTAATGACAACCATTCCAGGCAACATTTTCATTAAACCTATGTCCTCTAAAATTTGATGCGTTGCACCATCTTCACCTAAAGTTAAACCCGCATGAGAACAACAAATTTTAACATTTGTACCTGAGTAAGCTACAGATTGCCTAATTTGATCATATACGCGACCCGTACCAAAATTAGCAAAAGTTGTTGCATAAGGAATAAAACCACTAACGGCCAAGCCTGCAGAGATCCCAATCATGTTTGCCTCAGCAATACCTGTTTGAAAAAACCTTTCAGGACTATTTTTAATAAATGCTTCCAATTTTAATGAACCAATCAAATCTGCACACAATGCAACAACTTTAGGATTATTTTGACTCAAATATTCCATTCCTGCACCAAAACCTGATCTCGTATCTTTTTTCGTTTCGTAAGTAAACAAAGCCATTCTTCTTAATTTTAATAATCCCCTAAAGTTTCTTCTAATTGTGCTAAAGCATCCGATAATTGTTGATCGTTAGGAGCCACACCATGCCATTTGTGACTTCCCATCATAAAATCTACGCCTGCTCCCATTTCTGTTTTCATCATCACAATCACAGGTGAACCCTTACCAAGTCTACTTTTGGCAAGTTGAATGGTATCTATCACATTTTGCATATCATTGCCTTCCATTTTTAAAACGTCCCATCCAAAAGCTTTATATTTTGCTTCTAAACTGAGATTATTCATTACTTTTTCTGTAGGACCATCAATTTGTTGACCATTTTCATCGATAAAAGCAATTAAATTATCCACTTTATGGTGTGGAGCGTACATCGCAGCTTCCCACACTTGACCTTCATTCTGTTCTCCATCACCCATTAGGCAGTAAACAATTGAATCGTCATTTAATAATTTTTTAGCCTGAGCTGATCCTATGGAAACACTTAAACCTTGACCCAATGATCCGGATGCAATTCGAATACCTTCTAAATGCTCATGGGGTGTAGGATGTCCTTGAAGACGAGAATTGATTTTTCTAAAAGTAGATAGTTCAGCCACTTCAAAATAGCCTCTTCTGGCTAAAATACTATAAAGTAGAGGTGAGATATGACCATTGGACAAATAAAATAGATCTTCACCTTTTCCTTCTAAAGAGAAAACCACCTTATTTTCATTTGATGTATTCAATTTCATTTCACTGAAATATAAACCAACTAATAAATCTGTACAGCCTAAAGAACCCCCAGGATGACCAGATTGGCACCCATGAACCATCCGTAAGATATCTCTGCGAACTTGTGATGCGATTTTTTCTAATTCTTGTGTTTGCATAAATTTGATTAATGGATTTGCGAAGCATGATTTTTCGTATCCACCTTCTCTATAATGTTTATAATAATTCCTTTTTCATCAATGACGAATGTGGTCCGTGCAATTCCCATGTAAATTTTACCATACATGGATTTTTCAACCCAAACGCCATAATCATTGACAATTTTGTGGTTCTCATCAGCTAAAAGAGAAAAATTAAGCTGATATTTCTTTTTGAATTTTGTGTGTTTTTCATTTGAATCAACACTAACACCAATTATTTTAAATCCTTGTTTTTGCAAAAAATCTAAATTATCGTTTAGATTACATGCTTGAGCAGTACATCCAGGCGTATCATCTTTTGGATAAAAATATAAAATAATTTTAGAACCTAAAAGTTGGTTAAAGTCAACTAATTGTCCATCAGAATCATTCAAAGAAATAACAGGGGCCTTGTCTCCGATACTTAATTTCATATTTATTTGATCAATAGTTCAAAAACTTTCTCATTTGATAAAAATCCCTCTAATTTATCCCCAATTTTAACAGAACCTACACCTGAAGGTGTGCCGGTAAAGATCAAATCGCCTGTTTTTAGCGTAAAATATTGAGAGATGTCTTCAATTAGTTTAGCGATACCCCAAATCATGAGATTGGAATTACCTTCTTGAACGACTTCCGAATTTTTCAAAAGTGAAAAGCAAATATTTTGATTTAATGCTTCTTCAACATTATTAATTAACCTAAGCGGAGAAACAAAAGCAGATGAATCAAATGCTTTTGCTTTCTCCCAAGGTAAACCTTTTGTTTTTAATTCAGATTGCACATCTCTTGCGGTAAAATCAATACCCAATCCAATTGCGTCTATGTATTTATGAGCAAACTTAGACTCAATATTTTTTCCAATTTTGGAAATCCTAAAGACTAACTCTACCTCATAGTGAACATCATTTGAAAATTTTGGGTAAAAAAAGTCTTTACCATTTTCCAAATAGGCTGTATCAGGTTTAATAAAAACAACTGGTGAAGTCGGCTTTTCATTAGATAGTTCCTTGATATGGTCTACATAATTTCGTCCAACGCAAATTATTTTCATGATTTTAAGCTAAAACTTCTGAAACCAATTTAGCGGCATCTTTTAATAAAACCGCTGAAAATACTTTTAATCCAGAATTATTAATAATAGCTGCACCTTCTTCCGCGTTTGTTCCTTGTAAACGTACAATAATTGGAACTTTAATTTCTCCAATGTTTTTGTAAGCCTCAACCACACCGTTAGCAACACGGTCACAACGCACAATACCTCCAAATATATTAATTAAAATGGCCTTAACATTGGGGTCTTGTAATATGATTCTAAATCCTGCTTCTACCGTCTTAGCGTTAGCTCCTCCCCCCACATCTAGAAAATTAGCGGGATCACCTCCTGATAATTTGATAATATCCATGGTTGCCATAGCTAATCCTGCTCCATTCACCATGCAACCAACGTTTCCATCAAGTTTAACATAATTAAGGTCATTTTGACTCGCTTCTACTTCCAAAGGATCTTCTTCTTCAATATCTCTCAAAACAGCAAGATCTTTGTGACGATAAAGGGCATTATCATCCAAATTAACCTTAGCATCTACAGCTAAAATTTTATTATCGGAAGTTTTAAGTACTGGATTTATTTCAAACATCGATGAATCTGTCTCCACATAAGCCGTGTAAAGAGATTGAATAAACTTTACCATTTCCTTCAATGCTGGGCCGGATAAGCCTAAAAGAAATGCTACTTTTCTTGC
>JBILRJ010000182.1:0-6258 GCA_044372695.1 Spirosomataceae bacterium | reverse complement strand
GTGTACGAACCTTCAAAAAATGAGTCTGTTATTCCTGCCATCCGTTGTTCAGAATAATCTTTCTTGCTAATGAGGGCGAAATACAAATTATTTCGGTTGGGATTACTGATGCCAACAAACTCTTTTTCCACCAAAATTTTCAATAATGTCGCAACGGTATTGGAATGTGCCTTGGGTTCGGGTAAAGCTTCCAAGATCTCCTTTAAATATCCGCCTTCCGGAAGTCCCCAAATAACTTGCATGATTTGCTCTTCCGCTTGTGTTAATTTTTTCATTGTTTATTTTTGATGAAACAAATGTATAACTAAATTTTTAGTTACAAAATATTTCTAACGACTTTTTTAGTTAAAATTTTTAAATTCAAGTATTTCAAAACAAAATGACTCTTTTTTTAGTTTAACAAAAATGAAAAAAATCCTTTTTCTTACCCTAATTACCTTTTCCAGTTTCGCGCAAAATACGGGCCGTATTTCAGGAAAAATCCTCGATAAACTCACTCAAAAGCCCATTTTTGGAGTTTCTGTTCAAATAGACAATTCTTCGAAAGGAACTTCCGCGGATGAAAACGGGGCATTTCGAATCACCGGATTGGCTCTGAAAACAACCAACTTGCATTTTTCTGCGCAAGGGTATGAAAAATACACCGCCTACAACATCGTAGTCAATTCAGGCAATGAAATATACCTAACGATTGAACTATCTCCGAGTAATCAACAATTGAACGAGGTAATCGTTACACAGAACAGAAAAACAGCCAAAGTCGCGACACTCGAATCGCCATTGAGCGTTCAGCGACTCACAAGTGAGGAAATTAAAAGTAACCCAGGTGGAAATTTTGATGTCAGCAAAGTGATTCAAACCTTACCCGGTGTAGGCGGAGGCCCACAAGGGGGAGGTTTTCGAAATGACATCATCATCCGAGGGGGAGGACCCAATGAAAACGTATATTACTTGGACGGAATTGAAATTCCAGTTTTGAATCATTTTCAAACCCAAGGAAGTAGCGGCGGCCCACAAGGGATGTTAAACGTTTCTTTCATAGAGGATGTCAAATTAAGTTCATCGGCTTTTGATGCCCGTTATGACAATGCCTTGAGTTCCGTTTTTCAGTTCAAACAAAGAACAGGAAACCCCAATAAATTTCAAGGCAATGCTCGTCTAAGTGCTACGGAATTTGCACTGACAACAGAAGGGCCCTTGTCAAAATCTGGGAAAACCACATTTTTGGCCTCTGTTCGCCGGTCTTATTTGCAGTTTTTGTTTCAGGCTCTGGACATTCCCATTCGACCTAGTTTTTGGGATGGTCAGTTTAAAATAACTAAACAAATCAATTCCAGCACCACATTCTCCTTGATGGGTTTGGGAGCGATTGATGATTTTTCCTTTGGAACATTAAAAAAAGCGACTCCCGAGAAATTATACATTTATAATTCCAATCCTTTAATCAAACAATGGAATTACACGGTTGGGGCTTCTTTGAAGAAATTATTAGACAATGGTTATTTGAACCTAGTGTTGAGTCGAAATGTATTTGACAATAATTTCTTACGCTATGAGGACAATCTCAAAAAAGAGCCTTCAGAAATCAATTTGGATTATAGTTCCCGTGAAACCGAAAATAAATTTCGATTGGATGTCAACAAAAACATGAACGGTTGGAAAATCAGTTACGGTGTATCTGCGCAGTATATCGAGTATAACAACAGCACATTTCAAGTAATAAATGCCGTTTCTTCTAACCCAACTCAGAGTCAAACTTTGCCGCCCAGCATTTTTTCCTATGCTAGTCCTTTGAACTCTTTGTGGAAATATGGCGCATTTGCTCAATTATCCAAGACCTTCTTCGATTCTAAATTGGGAGTCAGTGGAGGATTAAGAACGGATATGAACAGTTTCACCACCACAGGTTCAGATCCTTTGGAAACCTTGTCGCCTAGACTTTCTCTGAGTTATGTTTTATCGGACAAATGGACAGCGAATGCATCTTTAGGATCTTATTTTAAGTTGGCCCCTTATACAATATTGGGCTATGCGTCTAAATCATCTATGTCCAATACAACACAATTGGTGAACCAGGATAGCAAATACCAACAAAGTAATCACTATGTGGCGGGACTAGAATATTTGCACGATGAATCTTTGAGGTTCACTGCCGAGGCCTTTGTCAAGGCATATTCAAATGTTCCCATATCTAATCGGAATGGCATTTCCTTGGCCAATTTAGGGGGTGATTTCAATGTTTTGGGGAATGAGGATGTCACTACAACGGGAAAAGGAGAAGCCTATGGATTTGAATTTTTCGCCCAAAAGAAATTAACGGACAAGTTTTTTGGCATCTTATCTTACACGTATTACAGAAGTATGTACAGTGGTTTTGATGGTAATTTAATTGCTTCTAGTTGGGATAATCGACATTTACTTAGCTTAACATGGGGATATAAATTTCCACGTAATTGGGAATTGGGACTTCGCTTTCGATTCCAAGGTGGAGCTCCTTACAGCCCATACAATGAAGTTTCCTCCAAAGCGAACTTCTTAAGTCTAGGACAAGGATTGTTTGATTATAGCCGATTGAATACGCAGCGTTTGCCCAATTTTCACTCTAGCGACGTGCGAATCGATAAGAAATACAATTTAAAGAAAGTCACCGTAGATTTGTTTTTAGACGTTACCAATTGGTACATGTCGGTGATTACGGGGGTTCCAACTTACAGTTTCAAGCGCTTGGATGACAATTCTGCTTTTGCTACCACCAACGGTTTACCGATTTCCAAAGATGGTAGTAATGCCATTCCAACCACGTTTTTAAACGATCGGGCGCAAGTTACCCCAACGATTGGGTTTATTGTGGAGTTTTAAGAAGAGAGATGCTTCGACAAGCTCAGCAACCGGGGAAGAGAGAAGAGAGAAAATGGGAACAGAAAAAATCGAAGAATATCATAAAAATCGCTCTACCAGCCGGTGCCTGAGGCCCTCGAAGGCAGCGCTGAAGGAGAGAGAAAACGGGAAGAGAGATGCTTCGACAAGCTCAGCAACCGGGAAGATAGAAGAGAGAAGAGAGGAAACGGGAAAAGAGAAGATAGAAAAAATATAGCCTCATTTCGTACAGAGGGACCTTTCTCATTTTATCAAACAACTGAATATTTTATTCCGTAAATTGCAGGGGCTAAGGGGACGCGTTTCCCCTTAAAAAAATCAATTAAATTCCCTATCATAAAACTTGTATTTCCAATCAGTTTATTGATATTTTGAATAACATTCTCCGCGAAAATTATTGGTTCGATGTTGAGTCAATTGATTGGTTTTTTCAACCCTTGATTCGCATGAATAAAAAAAACTATTTCCATTACCTTTGCAAACTAGAAAACGCTATTTATATGAAACTTTTCCGATTTTCACTTCTTATTTGTTTCTTGTTGTTTTTTCATTGGACTTTCGCCCAAAACAAAAAATTTACTATGGTAGCCTTTGGCGATATGCCTTACCGTGTGCCGGAGGATTATCCCAAATTTGAGCGATTAATCACCCAATTAAATAAAGAAAAACCTGATTTTATTGTGCATGTGGGCGATTTTAAATCGGGCTCTACGCTTTGTTCCAACGAATATTTTGAGCGCATGCATCAATACTTTGGAACTTTTGAATCTCCTTTGATTTATACTCCCGGTGATAATGAATGGACGGATTGTAACCGAAAAGCAGCTGGAGAATATGATCCAAACGAACGATTGGATGTATTGAGAAAAATGTTTTTTTATTCAGACCAAAGCTTTGGAAAGCGTAAAATGCCATTGCAAGCTCAATCGAGCATACCGACTTTCGAAAAATTTGTTGAAAATAAGTCATGGACTTTTGGGGGCATTCAATTTGCGACCATACATTTGGTGGGGTCTAATAACAATTACAAGCAACCGGATTCGGTTAATGGGGAATTCATGGACCGGGAAAAAGCCAATTTGGCTTGGTTAGAGCATATTTTTGATTTGGCCAAAGACAAAAAAGGGGTGGTGTTTTTTACCCAAGCAGACATGTTTTATAAAGACATGAAGCCAAGCAAAGGCTTTGAAAAAATCGTAGCGAAGTTGACGGATTTGACACAAAAATACGGCAAGCAAGTATTTTGGGTAAATGGAGATTCTCACCGATTTATCACAGACAAACCTCTTTTGATCAACAATCAAAAAACAACGGTCATGAACTTCACAAGGGTCAATGTGTTTGGGGACGCTGAAATGGCGGCCGTAAAAATCATATTTGATCCAAAATCAAGTACGCTTTTCCAGATTGAACAGTTGCTGATTGATTAAGGTTTTGGGTAGTTTTTTTCCAACCAAGCGGCGGTTTTGATAAATACGTCTGGTAAACTCTTTTTCATTTCATGCGTTTCATTGGGATATAAATGCATTTCGGTTTTAATGCCCAATTGATTGAGTTGCTGATGCAAGTTTTTTGCCTGATGAACATCTACTAATTCATCGTTTTCTCCATGGAAAATAATGGTTGGAACACCGGTTTTTTTGGTTAATTGAAAGAGCGGGCTCGATGTTTTGGCGATTGCTGCTTTGGGATCTGGGTTACCTAAAAAGTAGCTAATGGTGGCATCGGCAATTCCGCCTCGGCCCCGAACGACCGAATCTGCTAAATCGGTAGGACCCACAATATCCACCACGGTTTTTGTCATTTTTTGGGGGTCATTCGCGTAGGCATACATCAATGCCAAATGAGCACCAGCACTAGCGCCTATGATAGCAAAAGATCTTTTTTTGTACCCAAGGCTATCTGCTTTGTTGCTTAAATAATTCATAGCCAGAACCACATCATCCATTTGGGTGGGATATTTATTAGCGCCGGCTTTCACAAATCGATAGTTGATGGATGCCATGGCATAGCCTTTTTCTCCTACTAATAGATCAATCAAGGGCTTGGGCAATTGTTGTTTACCTCCTTTTGCCCAAAATCCGCCATGGATAAAAACGACCAATGGCGTCTTTTTGGAATGATTATTCGGCAAATAAACATCCAATTCATTGCGATGATCTGCTGCAGGGCCATAGCTTAGATTGGAGATTATTTGGTACTTCGCAGGATCTTGATTGGGCACTTGCCCATTTAAGCTTTGAAAAAAAATAAAAATCATTCCAATGACCAGTCCAGTTAGTTGATTGCTTCGCATACAAATCGATTTATCGTTTTAAATGTTGACTCAGATGTGAGTCATCCATTTCAAATTTAAATTAAATATTTTTTTAATTTTTAGTCTTTTTAACATTTTTTCATTTTTCAAACGGATCTATTTACCTAAATTGCCCTCATGCACAAACTTCTACTCATTGTACCACTAATTCTCTTCGGATTTTTTGCATCCGGCCAATCGAAATTAAGCCTTTCTGGCAATCTAGTGGATTCCAGCGGACACCCTCTTCCTCAGGCGACGGTTATGTTGTTGATGCCCAAAGATTCCTCTTTAGTGAATTATGGAAGATCCAATGAATCTGGTCATTTCGAGTTTAAAAATGTTAAGCGACAAAACTATATTTTAAAGGTTTCTTATGTCAGTTTTTTGCCTTTGCAAATGGACATAAAGCCTGCTGAAGAAGGCTCCATGGACTTAGGAAACATCCTGCTGAAACCCATATCGAAAGAACTTTTTGAAGTGGTTGTTCGAACTGCCAAGGCGCCATTGAGTATCCGAGGGGATACAATTGAATACAATGCAGGTTCGTTTAAAGTGCCTCCTGGGGCTACGGTAGAAGATTTATTGCGGAAACTTCCCGGAATGGAAATAGAAGCCGATGGAAGTATTCGAGCACAGGGGCAGGTGGTCAAAAAAGTGACCGTAGATGGACGCAGTTTTTTTGGTTCAGACCCTAAATTGGCAACCAAAAACTTGTCAGCCGATGCTATTCAAAAAGTGCAAGTATTTAATGGACAGACAGAAGCGGCCAAAGTAACAGGAATAGACGATGGGAAAAAGGAAAAAACCATTAATCTAGAGTTAAAAGAAAGTCATAAAAAAGGAGGATTCGGGAAAATTACCGCTGGATTAGCCACCGAAGACAGAAGAGAAATAAAAGGGAATTACAATAAATTTGATGCCAAAAATCAGATTTCTGTCATCGGATTAGGTAATAATACCAACCAATCAGGAATGTCTTTCGACGACTACCAAGATTTCAGGGGTAGCCAGTCATTTACTTGGGGAGATGAGGCCGATTTTGGTTTTTCATCCGGCTCAAGATACATCAGTTTTGATGATGG
>JBILRJ010000015.1:0-22823 GCA_044372695.1 Spirosomataceae bacterium | reverse complement strand
AATTGGAGCGGGCGTGTACCTGTTTTATTTTCAAGCCTTACCCCTTTGGGAAAAAGGAGGAAATGACCTTGTTCCTGCCATTATTTACACCTTTGTCTTAACCCCATTAATTTCCATTGGTATGACTATCTTTGGTTATTATGCCTTAACAGGAGAATTTGATTTGAAATAAAACGCTTAAAAAATGAGAATTACAACACTAAACGCCTACCAAGAAGCTTATCAAAAAAGTATCGAACATCCAGAAAAATTTTGGGCAGAAATAGCACAAGAATTTGATTGGATCAAACCATTTACCAAAGTTTTGGATTGGAATTTTGACGATTATTCGGTCAAATGGTTTGAAGATGGCCAACTAAACATTACCGCCAATGCTTTGGATCGTCACGTAAAAACACAACCCAACGCAAAAGCCCTCATTTATGAACCCAATGAGCCCGGCGACCCAGCCATTACTTTAACTTACCAAGAATTATACACACGTGTTTGCAAATTCGCGAATGTATTGAAAGCACAAGGAGTAAAAAAAGGAGACCGCGTGTGTATTTACATGCCCATGATTCCAGAATTGGCGATTGCTGTATTGGCAACTGCCCGAATTGGAGCCATTCACTCAGTGGTTTTTGGCGGATTTTCAGCACAATCCATTGCTGACAGAATCAATGATTCATCTTGTAATGTGGTCATCACTACCGATGGAGCCGTTCGTGGAAATAAAACCATTCCAATGAAAGAAACGGTGGATGATGCTTTATTGAGTTGTCCAAGTGTGGAAAAAGTCATTGTTAAAACAAGAACACAAACACCAATTTCCATGATTAAAGGAAGAGACCTTTGGTGGGAAGAGGAAGAATTAAATGCTTCGTCAGAGTGTTTGGCAGAGGCCATGAATGCAGAAGATCCTTTATTTATTTTATATACCTCCGGATCGACTGGCAAGCCCAAAGGTGTTGTTCATACCTGCGGAGGCTACATGGTTTACTCGGCATATACTTTTGCCAATGTTTTTCAATACAATCCGGGAGAAGTGTATTTCTGCACAGCGGATATCGGTTGGATTACAGGACACTCGTATTTAGTTTATGGCCCTCTTTTAAATGGTGCAACGTCTGTATTATTTGAAGGCGTTCCTACTTACCCAGATGCGGGCAGATTTTGGGACATCATCAAAAGACACGATGTCAATATATTCTACACCGCTCCTACGGCCATCCGTTCCTTAATGGGCTTTGGCAATGAATATGTGGAAAACAAAGACCTAAGTTCCTTGCGCGTCTTGGGCTCTGTTGGAGAACCTTTGAACGAAGAAGCATGGCATTGGTACAATGAAAAAGTAGGCAAAAAAGAATGTCCAATTGTAGATACTTGGTGGCAAACGGAAACGGGTGGAATCATGATTTCACCTTTGGCAGGAATTACTCCATTAAAACCCGCTTATGCAACCTTGCCCCTTCCGGGAGTACAACCGATGTTGGTAGATGAAAATGGCAAAGAAATTATTGGCAATGGGGTTAATGGCAATTTATGCATCAAATATCCTTGGCCATCCATCATCCGAACCACCTACGGAGATCATGAAAGATGTAAATCGACGTATTTTTCTACCTACCCTGGACTCTATTTTACCGGAGATGGTTGCATGAGAGACGAAGATGGTTATTACCGCATTACAGGCCGTGTGGATGATGTTATGAATATTTCAGGACATAGAATTGGCACCGCAGAAGTGGAAAATGCGATTAATATGCACACAGGAGTGGTGGAATCAGCGGTTGTGGCCTATCCGCACGACATCAAAGGACAAGGTATTTATGCCTATGTTATTTGCGAGCACCCTACCATCAATGATGAATTAACAAGAAAAGACATAGCAGCAACGGTAGCCAAAATCATTGGGCCCATTGCTAAACCTGATAAAATTCAATTTGTCACCGGATTACCTAAAACCCGTTCTGGAAAAATCATGCGCCGAATTTTGCGCAAAGTAGCAGAAGGAGAAACCAGCAATTTAGGAGATACTTCTACGCTTTTGGACCCAAGCGTGGTGGAGGAAATTATTAAGGGAGCGATTTAAGTAATTATGAATTATGAATTATGAGTTATGAGTTCGTCCCATAATTCATAACTCATAATTCATCATTCAATTCTTACCAAAAATAAGTGTAAAGTCCAATAATCATCATCGTTACGATAGATGCTCCAACAATGAAACCATTGCTTGGTCTAAACATCGTTGCATCTATTTCAAGTCCTTTAGGATTATTTTTGCTTTCTGGATCAAAGAAGGCGATGATCACCATAGCCAATACACAGAATACAAACACCCAACCCATGCGGTCCATGAAAGGAATCATGTAAACGCCTGATTCATCTGCTACAGCTGTGTAGAATAGGCAATCGTTCACTCCTGTCCAAGTTGGAATGTATTTACTCAATAAAGAGAAAGCTAAACCACCAATCAATGCTACTAGAGCACCTTTAGAAGTAGCGCCTTTCCAGAAGAACCCTAGAATAAACAAAGCAAAAACACCTGGAGAAACATATCCTGTGTATTCCTGAATGAATTGGAAACCACCTTTTTTGTCGATACCCATCATTGGAGCAATGATAATCGCTAAAATCATAGAAACAACAACAGCGATACGACCCATGTTCACCAATGATTTTTCATCAGCGGAAGGATTGATGTATTTTTTGTAAATGTCTAGAGTAAAGATTGTCGAGATGGAATTGGCCTTACCTGCCAAAGAAGCGACTACTGCCGCGGTTAGTGCTGCAAAAGACAAACCTCTTAAACCCGTAGGTAAAATATTCAACAAGACCGGATAGGCATTGTCTTGATTGACTACGCCATCTTTCAACATTTCTTGTTGGAACATGCCATCTTGGTGCAACAAATAAGCCGCAATACCCGGAAGAACCACAATGATAGGCATCATCATTTTCAACATGGCAGCAAACAATAAACCATTACGGGCAGTGGGTAAATCAGCACCTAAAGCACGTTGAGTAATGTATTGATTACATCCCCAATAGTTCAAATTGATGATCCACATACCGCCGATTAATACGGTCAAACCTGGCAAACTAGGATAATTCACATTGCCTTTGTTCAAAATCATGTGGAAATGATCCGGAGCTTTATTCACCAAATGAGCAAAACCATTGATCACTCCTTCTCCACCGAAACGATCAGACACCATGTTTAGCGCTAAATAAGAAGTAGCCAAACCACCTAAGACCAAGAAAAACACCTGAATAACATCTGTATATCCAATGACTTTCATACCTCCGAGGGTAATGACAATGGCAAAAATGGCCATTCCAATCATACAGACCGTAAAATCAATGCCCGAAACCGTGGTTACAGCCAAAGCACCTAGGTACAAAATGGAGGTTAAATTTACGGCAATGTATAACATCAACCAGAACACCGCCATGATTAAACTAACGGTTTCATTGTAGCGTTGGGTCAAAAATTGGGGCATGGTGAAGATTTTATTCTTCAGATAAATCGGCATAAAGAAAATCGCTACAATCAATAAAGTAGCAGCGGCCATCCACTCATAGGTAGCAATGGCTAAACCGATTTGAAAACCATTACCAGACATACCGATGAACTGCTCTGCAGAGATATTGGAAGCGATCAAAGACGCTCCAATCGCCCACCAAGTCAAGGAACCTTCAGCTAAAAAGAAGTCATTGGAAGAAGCCAATTTACTTTGTTTGCGTTGGTAAATCCAATAACCATAAGAGGCTACCACGATAAAATAAAATAGAAATACGAGGTAATCTAATGTCTGAAGTCCTTGTGTCTGCATAGAGTTTTTCTGTTTAGGGTAATAAATTTCACTAAAATAGTACTATTCGGGAGATAAAAAAAATGTAGGGAGGGGGTTTAAGGGTAGGGTTGGTTTAATAAATAAAAAAATATAATAAAGAAGGTTACCTTTTTAAGATTTGGTTATTAAGAGATATAAAACAACAAAATATTCACATTTTAAATTTTACAATTATGAAAAAGTTATTCTTCTTTAGTGCATTCATGTTCATGGCTTCTCAAACATTTGCTCAGTCAGACATTAAGATTTCGGGTTACTTTACAAAAAACAATACTTATGTCGAACCTCATTACAGAACAAGTCCCAATTATACAAAAAATGATAATTTCAGCACAATTGGCAATGTAAATCCATACACAGGTTCTTATGGAACTAAGCCTGCTGACACCTATTTTTCAACCCCCTCTACCTCGAGTTCTTATTTCCCTTCAACACCTTCTTCCTCTACAATTTATACAGGACCAAGGGGAGGGCAATATTATATCAATAGTAACGGAAATAAAAGTTATTTACCTCGTTAAAAAGCAAAAACCAAATCAATTCGAAATACCCAAAAGAATTGATTTGGTTTAATTTTTTAAACTATCAGATTTTTGCGATATTAGGATGTTAAATTAACTAATACCTAATAAGCTTTACATGGAAAGTAATTCTTCTATTTTCTCAGATCAGGAATTAATCGAAAAAATCAAAATTAATACTGATTACCTAGGTGTAGTGTATAAAAATTGCAAAAAAAACTGCATAGGATTTATGAGAAAAACCTGCAATGGTAAAATGAAAGACTATGAGCTAGAAGACATATTTCAAGATGCAAGTATAATTTTGTATGAAAAAATTGTAAAGGGAGACTTTCAACTTACATCTTCTTTCCAAACCTATTTAAACTCCGTGTGTAGATTCCAACTGTTAAATAAGTTGGGGAAAAATAATTTGATCACGGATATGCAAGAAAATACGACCTTTGATAGCAATGATGAAAATGGAGAGTCCATGTCCTTTAGTCCTTTTATTACTGACTCCTTTGAAGATGAAGAAGACACGAGTGAGTCTAAATTACAAGCGATTGAGAAGGCATTGGAAAAATTACAAGAGGCAGGTGGACACTGCTATGAATTATTAACGCTTTTCTGGTATCATAAAAAATCGATGGCGGACCTGACTGAAATTTTTGGATATAGTAATTCTGACAATACTAAAAATCAAAAAGCAAGATGTCAAAAAAGATTAGAGAAATTAGCCTTTAATGAATTGAATAATTAATGAACAAAGAAATAGAAATAATTAAGGGGATAATTTTGCCAAAAATAGAAGTAGATTTAAACTTCAAGGAAGAAAATATTGCTTCAAATTACTGGACGGAATTCATCGAAAATTTACTGCATTTTGAAAAAGATGCAAAACCTCTCTATGTCAATATTTACCAATTAAATTTAGAAAACCCTGAAAAAATCATCAGCGATTTAGACAAGGTTTATGGAGATTTTTTAAAAGAAATGGCGGAGCTGCATACCTTAGGCTATACAAGTGAAATTATTGACAAATTGATTTCAAGTAGAAACCATGTATTTGCTGAACATGTAGCTTTTTTCAAGAACCTCAAACAAGCAATCACCAATATTGAACGAAAAAGATTAAAAGAAAGTCTACCAACGTTAGAGGACAAACTGAATTTCACAATTTCAGATAATGAAATATCAAAAGCAATTCAAAACAGAGAAAGAAAATTGCTTAAACAAAAAATGAGTAAATGGGATCGAGAACTCGACCCAGTTGAAAGTCCACCATATTCAATCAATCCGGCAGAGGAAAATCAGAAAAAGGTCATTTCTATTTCTTGGTTTAGATATGCCGTGGCTGCATGTGTGTTGTTTTTAGTAGGATTTTGGATATTTAATACGCTTCAGAAAGACGTCCATCCAAACAGTACGATGGAATTATCATCTGCTGAGAAACAACAAAAAGAAATTTTAAGTGAGATAAAGCAAATAGAATCTCGTGGATTGGTTGAGATTTCCAAAGATCAAAAAAATGTAAACGTTCTAGAAAACAAAAATTTAGGCTACGGCAAAAAAACACAAAAACTAAAAATTGTAATCAACGACCCTCAGCCAAGAATTGCTTCAATCATTCAAGCTATTGAGCAATATCAAAAATTGCTAGAAACAAAATTTGCTCCTAATTCATTTTCTGGACAAAATAAAGTTTTCAAAATGTTAGAAAACAAAATTGACTCCTTGAAATTTGCATTAAGCAGTTTGAAAAACATGCAAAACACATATGTTTTTGATGGCAAAATAGTAACCTTGCATACTGCTAGCAGTTCCAAAATCCAGATTTTGTTCAATGAGGATGAATATTACCTTAAAAAGGATGAAAATTTGTATCAATTGGCACAGACCACTCAACCAAAGAAATTGGAAAAACTAAAAGATTCCTTGAAACAGGAGGCTTTATCTAAAATATTATTTGATAATGGTTTTTAACAAATGGCACATTTTTAGACTTTACTTCACCATTTCATTCCTTTGTATGGCAAGTTTGGCTTTTGGACAGTCCTCTACCGAAATCCAAATCAGAAAAGTATTTAACCAATTAGTATCCGTTTATGGAAGTGCAAAATCAGCCCCTCAATTGCTTATCATACCAAAAACGGATAAGTCAAAAAGTGTTCCAGCCAAATATCTCCCAAATCCAACACCCAAAATTGAAATAGATCAGGATTTATATAAGGTTTGCCAAAGTTTTGGGGAAGATAGTTTAAATGCAGTGGCTGTGGTATTGAGTCATGAGCTAACCCATTATTACAACGACCATCTGTTTTGTAGTGACTTTGCCTTTGCGAATTTATATGGCAAACAGCCCCATTTAGCCAAAATGGTACGTGATGCATCTCTTTCTTCCATCAAGGATAAAGAAGCGGAAGCCGACATCAAAGGCTTCTTCTTTGCAGCAGCAGCAGGATATAAACCACACGGAGTACAGGCACCTTTGATTAATAAAATTTACAAAGCCTATCACTTTGCAGATATTCAACAAGGGTACCCAAGCAAAGAAGAAAGAATGGCGATTGCCATCAGTGCTGAAAAAACAGCCAATGAGTTATATGAAAAATTCAAAAGTGGCTTGCATGCCCTTGAAAAAAAAGAATACGATGCTGCCTTTGCTTATTTTGAGGAGGCAAACAAAAAAATCCCTTTTCGAGAAAATCTGAATAACATGGGGGCGGCAAAAACGCTGAAGGCGCTGGAAATAAAAAATCCCTCAATGGAGGAAATAAAATTTCCCGAAAGATTTAGATACCCCTTAGAATTAGAAAATAAAAGCAGACTACATAAAGAAAGAACCAGATCATTAGACAACGAAAGTGATAAAATGGATGAATTTTTGAAATCCGCTCAAAAATATTTCCAAGAAGCCATTAGACTGGATCCTAAATTTGAAATGGGCTATGTCAACTTAGCATGTGTGTATGATATGTTGGAAAAATATAACTTATCAATTGGAACAATTCATGAGCTTCCAAATTATCAATCAAATATTAATGCCAAAAGAATTTTAGCGATTGCTTTTTATCATAATGATCAAATAATAGAAGCAGAAAAGATTTGGAAGGAAATACAACTATGAATAATATATTTAAATCAATCTTAATTTTTATCTTCATTTTATTCAATATTATATCTAAATCTTATGGACAAACTTTAAAAGATTCTACTTCTTTTTATTTTGATCAAAATAAAATTGATAAAGCTGTTATTACAGCTACAAAGACAAAAAATTATCTTGAGTTAATTGAACGAGGGTCTAACTATTTTGGAGATGGTGAATATAAAATAGCTATATTTTTATTCCAAAAATCAATTGAAATTGGGAGAAACCAAATAAGTGAAGAACAGAAATCTATCAATCTTAATTTAATTGGTTTATCATATCTTCAACTTAATGATTATCTAAAGGCCATTAAATATTTAAAAGAATCATTATTTATTGGCTCAAAATTTAATGAAGAAGAAGATAATATTAGAAATTATTATCTTATTGGCGAAGCATATCTGAAAATAAATAATTTCAAACAAGCTATTGATAATTTTCAAATTGGAAAAAAATTAAACACAAAATACTCAAAAGAATATTTTGACATTTCTTTTAGTTATTGTGATGCTATTAGTAGGTTAAATGACTATGATATTTCTGAAAAAGAATATTTGAAATATATTACTGAAATAATAAAACATAAAAGCAATAAAAGTGAAGAATACCTTAGAGCTACAGAAGGGATTTCATTATTTTTTATAAAAAATGATAAATACAATTTCGCAGAAAAATATATTTTACTAAGAATTGAAGCTTTTAAAAATTTTACTAATATCAATTTTCATGAATTATTAAACGCAAATCTGAATTTAATTAATATATATAAAAGACAAGGAAAATTAATCGAAGCGGAAGAAAAAATTGAAAAAATACTAAAAGAAATAAAAAATAATAATACTGTTTCAGATAAAGATTTGGGGTATATTCTCCTTCAGACAGCATCAATCAAACAAGATTTAGGAAAATATGAACAAGCAGAAAAAATACTTTTAAATTGCCTTGAATTCTTAACTATTTCGAATGAAAATGAAATATTATTAAATGCAATATATTCCAATATTGGACTCACTTTTTTACTGAAAAATGATTATAAAAATGCAGAAAAATATCTTTTAAAAGCTCTAGATTTAGATAATAGAAAAAATCAATTTGAAAAAAGTCCAAACCTACTTGTGAGTTTAGCAATTTTATACAGAAATAATAAACAGTTTGAATTAGCAGAAAATTATTTAAAGGAGGCCATTATATTACAAGAAAATGATCAAAGTAATAATAGGAGAATCAGTTTAATTCATTTATCAACTATTTATGATTTGCAAGAAAAATTTGACCAAGAGATAAAAACACTATTAATTTCTAACAATTTATTTGTTCAGAAACTAAAAGAAATTTCAGCATATCAGTCTAATAGTGAATTATTAAGTTTTTTAAATCGCTATGGAAATGAGCGGAATTATTCTTTATCATTTTTATTAAATCATAAAAATAAATCCGATGAATTGCTGATGGCTAACATTAATGAAAATTATATTTTAAAAAACTTCACTTTATTTAATGAGATTAAACTTAGGAAGGCAATTTCAAAATCAAAAAATACAATTTTAATTCAAAAATATTTAGATTTTAAACGGAATAAATTTATTCTTAATCAGAAAGAAACGTCTAAAATTAATGCGCAACCCAAGGATTATGAAAAATTAAAACAAGAAACAGAGCTAATAGAAAAATATTTAATTATAAATTCTAGAGAGTTTTTTACAGAGAAATCCAAAAATGAAATTACTTTTCATGGAATAAAAAAATTACTTAGGGAAAATGAAATATTTATCGACTTAGTAGATTTCCATGATTGGAAAAATAACAAATTCGACGACAAAGTCTATGCCGCATTTATAGTATCCTCCAATTTAAATTTACCAAAATTCAGCTATCTATTTAGCCAAAAAGAAATAGAAAAATTGATAATTTCAAATTCCTCTGAAATTTCAGTTCAAGAAAAAAAATATCAAAATAATGAGTTATTTAATTTAATATTTAAATCAATTATCAATGAATTAAAAGGAGGCATCAATACTATTTATATATCTCCATCGGGCTTGACGCATCAATTTAATTTTGCGGCATTGCCTATTGAAGGGAATCAAGTATTAGGTGAAAAATACAAAGTACATATTATAAGTTCTCCTGCTGAAATTATTGATTTCAAAGCAGTAAAATTGGAACAAAAAACCAACCTGGAACTACTATTATATGGAGGTATTAATTATGATAAAACAAATGTAACATCCACAAAAGACACACTGAAGACTCAGCAAACAAGTGAAATAATAGATCTTCAAACGAGAAGTGGCATAAATTCATTTGGGTATTTAATGGGTTCGCAAAAGGAAGTGAACGCTATTCAACTAAAGGGTTCCAAAAATGGTTTTAAAGCATCCATTTTAGAGGATAGAAATGCTACAGAAGAAAGCATCAAAAAATTAGACGGGAGAGCTAGTCCTTTTGTGTTGCACTTAGCCACGCATGGTTTCTTTTTCCCTGATCCAGTAAAAGAAAATGATTTGGATAAATTTGGACTGGAAGGGAAGGGGAAAATTTATAAAGCTTCTGATGATCCAATGATGCGTTCAGGGTTATTATTTTCGGGGGCAAATAAATACTGGGGAAAAGCAAATGAAAATATATCATCAGAAGACGGTATTTTAACAGCCAGTGAAATTTCTAATTTAGATTTAAGCGCATGCCAATTAGTAGTTTTAAGTGCATGTGAAACTGGACTTGGTGAGATTAAAGGAAGTGAGGGTGTATTTGGACTCCAGCGAGCATTCAAAATGGCGGGAGTAAAAAACATCATAATGAGTTTATGGAAAGTTCCAGATACTCAAACTGCAGAACTTTTTGAACTCTTTTATGAGGAATGTTTTACCGGTAAAACCATTCATGAAGCCTTCCATTCTGCCCAAGCTAAAATGAAATTAAAATACTCCCCTTATTATTGGGCAGGGTTTGTTTTGTTGGAGTAGATTTTTCATCTATTTGGATTTTTAGTGACTAAAGATTGGGTAGTTTGTGGTGTTGTAGTTACAAAATTTTCATTTAGTTTGAGTGAACTTAAAAAATTACTAAAAAAGTCTTCATCTTCGATCTCAGAAATTTTTTCCCCAACGAATTTAATTGATTTAATAAAATCTTTTGTCAAAACTGAAATATTCAATGATTTAATGGTATCAACTTCTATTAATAGTTCTTCTGAACAATTTTTACAAATACCATGAAATTGCTCTCCTTTAAATGAAGGGAAAAAATTATGCATCATTCCATGCCTATACAAAAAGATTTTCTCAATTATTTCAGAGTTATAAATTAAAGGATCAAATACGTCTTCACATACCCTAAAATATTCCTTAATATGATTTTCAGATTTATCATTTTCTTTGTTTTCGCCAATTAGTAAACCCAATAAATCCATAGCCGAAACAACAGTCATTGCAAGTGGAATTGTGCAGTTTCCATAAAAGGCCTCCTCTTTTTTTTCTATATCAAGCAGAATTTTGATATCACTTAAAATATACCCTTCCACAAAAATTTTGTAAAAATCTAAAACAGTTTCTTTTTTACTTTTTTTCTCATTCATTTTCAATCTTTTCTAAGTGATTAATTTCAATAGAGGCATTAATACCATTATCAAATTCAACTTGATAAAACGCTTTTTCCCCATTAATGATAGTATTTACAACACTACCCTGTAATTCTGGTGTTATATCCTGTGTGTATGTCCAATTGTTGGAATCGCCAATATATTTTACCCTGCCACCTGTTTTAATTGTCATAATCAGTTTTGCTTTTAAAAATCCATAAAAAACAACCCATACAAGGGTTACCTTTTGCATGTTCAACTATTAACTATTAAACAATGAATAATAGTTCCGTTAATTACTGATTTTGTTTGATTGTGTGTGTACTAAATAGCTCTTAAACTTTGTTTAAGAGCTATTTTCAAAAACTTTAACAATATAATTATGGCTTATATAACGAATGCAAACTCGAAAAAAATGATAGGTTTAATCAACTTGAAAGAAGTTGGAGAAATTGATGGTGAGGTCTATAAAAAACCGATATACTTTTTAAATAAAAATGAAATAACCTACTTGAAATCCATGCAAACCTTGTTGAAAGATCCTGAAAAATTTGTCTTTGAGATCTATAAACCCATTGTTAAAAAGGATACTTTTCAATACGTATATGAAAGTGTTCAACCTCCATGTTATCATGATAAGCACAATTGCCCAAACTTACATTCCGATTATAAAAATTTTGAAATCCCTTCAGAAATCAAAGAAAGAGTTCGACTAAAAGCTGAGGAAGAGGGTAAAAGCGAAGCTGAAATCCTTATCCTAATAGAAAAACAAGTGGCTATTTTCAGAAAGTGGTTCAAGGAACATTTTCATTTATTCCAAAACGACACAAAGGAGTTTTTAAGGCAGCTTGATATTAGATGGAACATTCAAAGAAATCTAAAGGAAGTTGAAAGAGAAAATTCTGGCATTGATTCTGTGAAAAACTTAGACTTAGCTGAATTGGAAAATGAAATAGACAAAATTTTAAGTGCGGCTGGTCAATATTTTAATCAAAATAAAGAGCGCCAACATATCATCAGGAGATTCCAAAAACTCACCTTTCTCGCCTATAAAAAAGGCAGTTTAGAAACTATTAATGACACCGAATTGTCCGATGATGAATTGCGAGCCTTTCTAACTGAATATGAACTCAAATTCAAAAAACCAATCAAAGAATTGCTTATTCACTATTATCGAGTAAAATACAATTCAGAGCTTTCATTTGATGGCAAGCTATTAGAGCGTTTAAATTTCAAACCTTGTTCAGTGTGCCATGATGAATATTTAGAAGTAAAGTTTAACGAGATGGTCAAAGAAAGTCCCTATCCCTTTAAGTAACATAAAAAAGAATATATCCATTTGTCATATTAATTTAAGACTACCCAAATGTACCCTAAAATGAAAAATACCATACTAATTTTTTTCCTTCTGATTGGCTTTGCTTCCTTTTCTCAAACCTTTAATCTGCAATCAGGAATCAACTATTATAAAGAACAAAAATATGACGAAGCGTTGTCCTTTTTAAAAAAGGAAATCATTCAAAATCCCAAAGAAGGGAAAGCCTATTATTACCATGCATTAATCAACGTTGAAAAGGAGACCTACGGGCAAGGACTCAGCCATATCAATCTAGCTATCAGCAATTTAAATCCTTCTGATAGCCTTATTGCTTTTGCTTGGCAATTAAAAGGAGATATCTATTTCCACTTAGAAGATTTGGGCAATTTCGAATCATGTTACACCAAAGCAATTGAATTGAATCCTAAAAATACAAACATTTATTACAGAAGAGCTATCGCCTATGTAGGTTTCAAACAGTATGAAAAAGCGATCTCTGATATTAATCGGGTGTTTGAGCTAGAGGAAGGAAATATTCCCGCTCGAGATCTACTTGCCACCATTTACCACTCGCAAGAAAAATACGAAGAAGTAATTAAAGCTTGTGATCTTCTAATAAAACTAGATCCATCCAACGCCTCCGCTTATGACAAAAGATCTAACGCTTTTTTCAAATTAGGCAAATTTGATTTAGCCATTTTAGACTCTTACGCTGCGCTAACCTTCGAGGACAAAAGCTCACAAATAAGAGATAATTTCATCACCTTTTCAAAGAAAAATTTTACCCTAAGTCTCGCAAAAATCTCCGCTTTGATAAAGGAATATCCCCAAAAAGACTTGTGGCTCTATGTCCGCTCTCAAGTATATCGTTACAAGAGGGATTATAAAATGGCCTTAAATGATTTCTCGAAGATCTTCGAAATCATTCCCGAAGCCTATAAAAGCTACTATTATGGAGAGCGTGCAGCTTTATATGGAGAGATAGGAATGCATAATCTAGCCATCAACGATTATAATGAATCTATTAAATTAGACTCTTCAGCTTATGATTTTGGAAATAGAGGCGATGAATACCGTCTTTTAGGAAATTTTTCGAGCGCCATCACAGACTTCGATAAGGCAATAGAAATGAATCCAGAAGAAGCATGGTTCTATTACCGCCGAGGCTGGGTCAAGGATGATTTTTTGAAAGATCACGAGGGAGGTTTAGCAGATTATTCTTCTGCAATAGAACTGGATCGCAATTATGCCTATCCTTATTTACACCGTGGACGCATTTTCGCAAATCGATACAAAGACACAATTCGTGCCAACGCAGATTTCAGGAAAGTAATCGAGTTAGATACCATCATCGATAATAGTGGCAATTGCAGACAATACGGCTTTTACGAATTAGGTCAGTTCGATAAGGCTAAGGCTTGGATGAACAAAATCCTCATTCAATTCCCGGAAGAAGGAAATTACTACGATGCAGCGTGCCTCTACTCCTTGATGAAATTGCCCTCAAAATCCCTTGCCTATTTAGATACTGCATTCGTGAAAGGATACCGTGACTTTGAACACCTAGCTAAAGACGATGACTTTGACAACGTAAGAAATTCGCATGAATTCAAATTGCTAGTCAGCAAATGGAAGGCAAAATTCTCAATGACATCCATCCGTGATTCTCAAGGATCATCAAACGAAAAAGCAACAAACAAGGTTGTTGGCACCTATATAATACCTTTTAAACCTAATGGAGGAGGCACCTATGAAGTGAAAAGCAAAATAAACGGCTTACCATTAAATATGTTATTTGATACAGGAGCGTCAGATATTTTGATATCTCAAACAGAGGTCGACTTTATGCTCAAAAATGGGTATTTAACAGAACAAGATTTTATTGGAAGTAATAATTATTATACCGCAAATGAAGATATGATTGAAGCGAGAACAGTAATGCTACGTCAGGTTGAAATAGGCGGTTTAGTTATAAAAAATGTGCTGGCTGCGGTAATAAAAAACCGAAAAGCAGGTATGCTCTTTGGCCAAAGTGCATTAAGTCGTTACGGTAAAATCACTATAGATAATCTGAAGAAGCAAATTGTATTGACAGGGAATATGAAATAATTATTTCCAAATAATTCTAAAAATGATTGAATTCTTGGGTTACCTTTTAATTAGCTAACTATTAACAGTTATAAACAAAACAAAAATATGGAATATCAAAACACAGCAGCTGACGAAAGGTTAATAGCTAAATTCGAAAAGGAAGAAAATGATATGCTTTTAAAGTATTATGGATTGAAAAAATCCGATTCTAATTGCCCTATTAATTCTTACCTGTTAAAACCTGAAAAATTACACCTTACCTCTTACCAAGTATTATCCAACAATTTGATAAAATTAAACATAGGATATAGTAGAAATTGGAGTGGATTCGTAACAAATACCATGCGTATGAATTATACCCAGTATATCCTTGGAACAATATATTGTGAAAATGTTGAAACGTATGAAAACACAGCTTTTAACAATAAGGCAAGTATTCAAATTCCGTTTTTCTCTAATTCTAAAATTTTGAATTTACCCATTCAAAATACTCATAATGTCAAAATCAAATGCAAAAATATCAGAGTTGAACAAATTGACATATATGTAAAAGACAATAATGGAGAGTTTAAACTTGATCGCGATTTCATAGCTGAACTAAACAAATAACACTTCTGATTATCAAATAAATGATAAAACACCATTATGTATAAATTAACTATATTCTTTCTTTTCATAAGTTTAAATTTATTCGCACAAACTAAATTCAAAAGCATTAAGTATAATTACTCATTTATTTTCCCAGATGGGTGGAACATTAAATCAAAAATTTATACCCCTGATGTAGATGCAAAAATTGTGGATGGGAAAGGTAATTCTCTTATTGTTACTGTTAAAGAATTTTCCACATCGGCACAACAGACAGTTAGACAAGAAATGGAAAAATTATCTAACAGAGAGATCGAAGAACAATTTGATGCAATACATGGAAAAACAACCATCCTTAAGCGAGGAAGTGTAATTATCGGGTCACGTGAATTTTATTACATTCATTTGTTAACTCCTTTTACAAATGGATTACAATTATATCATAAAACATTTAGTTACAATTGGGGTAAAAAAACCTTAACAATAGATGCATGTTCAATTGAAACCTATTTAGATGAAACAACCCCAGCATTTGCCATTATGCTAAACACATTTAACTTTTAGAAGGGTTACCTTTTAGCGAAATTCATATTAATAAGTATAAAAAATTATCAACTTAAAAAAACATAAAAAAATGAAAACATTTATTGGATTTGGTTTAATCTTACTAGGACTTGTAACAATTTCTCGTTATCCGAATTTGGGTAGAGATTTCGCAGAAACCATTGGTGCATTGATTGGCTTAGCTATTATAATTGTACCTGGAATTTTATTAATTAGAAGCGATAACAAAAACAAAAAATAAGACAATCATGAATAAGATTTTTACAATAATTATATGTCTAGTTTCATTTCAATCAATTTCTCAAAAATTTCATCTGGGGGATCAATTAAATCCAAAAACAACTCAATTTAAGTTATTGGGAATCTCAAGTTCTACAGGAGTTTCAACCTATAAATTTATAGGCAAAATAACTGACAAATATTATTACAATAGAAGAATAGGAGAAATAATTATTGGCATAAAAAGAGGTATAATAGTTACAACCATTTACAACCTAATTCCAGAAAGAGATGATGATGGTGTACCTCAATCTTTATTAGACTTGGTTCAAAGTGCCATTCCCTTTCCCTTAGTTGAAAGAAATGGGATGTGGGGTGCCAATATCGACAACATGTCCATTTCATTGAGTAGAAAAAATGATGCATTAACTGAAAACAAGGACAGAATAATGTTTTTCACTTCAGTAAAGAACAGTCTTTTGAGAAAATAAAAATGTGGGGAGGGGGTGATGAGCAGAAGGGAATTTCATTAAATAGTATTTCGACTCCCTTTTTGTCAATGAAATTTCATGAAAATCGCTGAAAACATTTGAAAATTATTTACATTTAAGCTATTAAAAAATAAACCACCTTTAGTAATAACCATTAATGCACTCTCAACCTTATTTAATTCTTTCGCTACCATTTATTTAGCGGTAAAATCAAATAACCTTAGCAATCATTTTGGGGATACTTGGTAGTCAAGGACAATACTAAAAAGGTAGAAAATACAAAAAGAATATGTTTAAAAACGGACTTCACATGCAGGCTAATCGTTTTTCGGAAATCATGAAGGGGACAATGGATCTTAATAACTACACCTTCATTTTTAAAAAATCTATCAATGGCCTTTAACGAAAATAGTAGAGTGAAAATCCCAACGATACTGCACTTAGTGCGGTTGGGATATGAATACCTGTCGTTGAAGGATCAAACATGGGATGAAACAACAAATATTTTTACGAATGTTTTTCATAAAAGCATCAAACGTTTAAATCCTGAATTTACTGATGGAGATGCGAAACGCTTATATGATGAAGTTTCACTCAGTTTAGAGAATGAAGATTTAGGGAAAGTGTTTTATGAAAAGTTAACCTCTACTTCAGGCACACGAATCATTGACTTCGAGGATTTCAATAACAATACGTTTCATGTAATTACTGAACTTCCCTATAAAAAAGATGATGACGAGTTTCGTCCAGACATCATTCTTTTAATCAATGGTATGCCATTGGCTTTTATAGAAGTAAAGAAACCAAATAATCAAGACGGTGTTTTAGCCGAACACAAACGCATTCAAACACGATTCGAGAATAAGAAATTTAGAAAGTTTGTCAACCTCACGCAGTTGATGGTCTTCTCCAATAACATGGAGTATGACAATCATTCACCTTCTCCCATTGAAGGTGCGTTTTACGCTACGGCTTCTTATCAAAAACCAGGATTTAACTATTTTAGGGAAGAGGAAGAATTCGACCTAACTGAAATACTTTCCGATCTGCCTGATGATATTGAAACCGCTATTTTAAAGGACACCAATTTAGTTGGTATTAAACATTCCGCAGAATTTATTACCAACAAAGATACTAAAACACCTACTAATAGAATTTGTACATCCTTGTTTCAACGTCATCGTTTATCCTTTTTATTGCAATACGGATTGGCTTATGTAAAGGGGAAAAATGGACTTGAAAAGCACATTATGCGTTACCCTCAGCTATTTGCTACGAAAGCAATTGAAAAAAAGTTGGAGGAAGGTGTAAAAAAAGGAATTATTTGGCACACGCAGGGCAGCGGAAAAACCGCTTTAGCCTATTACAGCGTTAAATACCTCACCGATTATTTTAACTCAAAGGGAGTTGTACCAAAGTTTTATTTTATTGTTGACCGAATTGATTTGTTAATTCAAGCTGAGAAGGAATTTAATAGTAGAGGACTTGGTATCCACAGCATCAATTCTAGGGAAGAATTTTCTCGTGATATTAAATCTTCTAGTGTCATACATAATCATTCGGGCAAAACTGAAATTACGGTTGTTAACATTCAAAAATTTGAAGATGACCCAGATGTCATTAAAAACAATGATTACAACTTAAATATACAGCGTGTTTATTTTTTGGATGAAGTACATCGAAGCTATAATCCCAAAGGCAGTTTCTTGGCTAATTTGCACGAATCAGACGCAAATGCCATCAAAATTGGTTTAACAGGTACCCCCTTATTGGGTACCGACTTTAATTCGAAATCATTGTTTGGGGGCTACATTCACAAATACTATTATAATTCTTCCATTGCCGATGGTTACACCTTGCGTTTGATCAGAGAAGAGATAGAAACAACCTACAAGCTTAGTTTAAAGCAAGCACTAGACGATATAAAACTGCTTAAGGGAGATGCTGAAAAGAAGATTGTTTATTCGCACGAGAAATTTGTAGAACCCATGTTGGATTACATCGTTCGTGATTTTGAGAATGCTCGAATAGCCATGAATGATCATTCCATTGGTGGTATGGTGGTTTGTGATTCTTCTGAGCAAGCCAAAATGATGTTTGAGATATTTGAATCAAAATATGCGATAAGTCAACAAGAAAGTTATTTAATGGCTGCAGAACCAGAATTTAGCTATGTTGGTAAAAAGAAAAATGAAACGAAAGTAAAGACCGCAGCATTGATTCTACATGATATCGGAACGAAAGAGGAACGTAAAAAGAAGGTTGAAGAGTTTAAAGAAGGCAAAATAGATTTCTTGTTTGTTTTTAATATGTTGTTGACGGGTTTTGACGCACCACGATTAAAGAAACTTTACATTGGTCGTGTCATAAAAGCCCATAACCTTTTACAAACTTTAACACGGGTAAATCGAACTTACAAAGATTTCAGATACGGTTATGTGGTTGATTTTGCTGATATTCAAAAAGAGTTTGACAAAACGAACCGTGCTTATTTTGACGAACTGCAATCCGAGCTTGGAGATGAAATGCAGCATTACTCCGATATTTTTAAAAGTACCGATGAAATCACTGCTGAGATTCAACAAATAAAAGATGTCTTATTTAGGTACGATACAAAAAATTCTGAGGTCTTTTCGCAACAGGTAACTCAAATTAACGACCGAAAGCAAATGTTGGAACTTGTGAAGGTGCTAAACAGCGCTCGAGAGTTGTATAACATGATACGCCTATCTGGAAATTATGAAGTGCTGGATCAGTTAGACTTTCATAAGCTTGCGCAATTATCACGTGCAGCCAACGACCGCTTATCGATTATCAATACAAAAGAAGCGCTGGAAAACAACGTTGATACCAGCAATCTTTTGAATATTGCCTTAGAAGATGTCCTTTTTGCTTTTGTCAAAGTGAAAGAAGAGGAAATGGTTTTGGCAGATCAACTGAAAAATATCCTGCAAAAAACACGTGAATCCTTGGGCGGTAATTTTGACCCGAAAGATCCCCTATTTGTTTCATTAAAAGAAGAATTGGAGCGCTTGTTTAAAAAGAAAAACCTAAACGAAGTAACTAAGGAAGAGATGGAACGTAACATCAAGGAGCTAGAGAAGATTTACAAATCTTCAAAAGAATTGGAACGTACCAATCAATTACTGAGGGCCAAATATGATAATGATGCAAAATACGCTCGCCTGCACAAAAGATTGATGGAGAAAGACCCATTGACCGATAGCGAAAGTAAATTGTTTGAAGCATTGCAGAGTTTGAAAAAAGAGGTGGATGCCCAAGTACTGCAAAACTCTAAAATGATGGAGAATGAAAGTTATGTGGAGCGCATGATGGTTAAAATGGTTATTGAACAATTAAAAAACAAACACCATTTACCTTTAAACGCTGAAAAAGCAAAAGTAATTAATGGCTTAATGGTGAAAGAATATATGAATGAATTTCATGGCAGAGTGGCCTAACATTCTAATGGAAGATCATTTCAAAAAATTAGTAATTAAAAAATAATATGAACACAGGCGAAATTCTTATTTATCAAAACCAAGAAGGCAATATTAAATTAGATGTTCGATTGGAAGATGAAACGATATGGCTGACACAAGCACAAATTGGTGAGCTATTTCAAAAATCAAAAGCCACAATTAGTGAACATATTAAAAATGTTTTTGAAGAAGGCGAGTTGGATGCAATTTCAACTGTTCGGAAATTCCGAACAGTTCAGTTAGAAGGAGGAAGAAATGTGGAACGGGAATTGGATTATTATAACTTAGATGTCATTATTTCAGTTGGTTATCGTGTGAAATCTAAACAAGGTACACAGTTCCGAATTTGGGCTACCCAGCGACTAAAAGAATACATCATCAAGGGTTTTGCCTTAAACGATGACCGTTTTAAAACGGGTAATTCAATGAACTATTTCAATGAATTACAGGAACGAATTCGGGAAATACGCCTTTCTGAAAAGTTCTTTTATCAAAAAATAAAAGACATCTACACCACCAGCATAGATTACGAGCCAAAAGACGAAAAAACAATTGAGTTTTTTAAAGTAGTACAAAATAAATTACTGTGGGCCATAAGTGAACAAACAGCAACGGAATTGGTGTACCGCAGAGCGGATGCTAATTTGCCCTTGTTGGGAATGCAATCCTATGACAAGAAAAATGCTGTTTCGATCAAGAAATCGGATGTGAGCATTGCCAAAAATTACTTGAATGAAGATGAAATAAAACTGCTGGGTTTATTGGTAGAGCAGTATTTGGCATTTGCTGAAACAATGGCACAACAACGCACTCCCATGTACATGGCAGACTGGATTCAACGTTTGGACAGTATTTTACAACTCAATGGAAGAGAGTTGCTCAGTCATGCTGGAAAAATTAGTCACGAAAAAGCATTGGAAAAATCATCCGTAGAATTTGAAAAATACAGGGAAGTTCAAAAAGCCATTGAGAAAGCAGAAAGCCTGAAAGAACTAGAAAATGATCTTAAAAAATTGAAAAAATAAATGACAACAACGATAACATTTGAAAAACAAACCAAAACCCTAATTGACGATTTAAAAAGCGTCTGTGCCAATTACGGTTTGGGGAACGATGGAAACGAATTTAAAATCATTACCCAGGTATTCCTGTATAAATTTTTAAATGACAAGTTTGTTCATGAAATAAAACAAGTAGAACCCCATTTAGCCAAGGCTGAAAATTGGGAAGTGGAATTGAAAAAATATTCTACCAACGACTACGAAATGCTCATGATGCAGTTGAGCGAAAGTACTGCTCACTTAGCGCCTAAGCAATTTATCTCCAGTTTGTTTGAACGCCAAAATGAAGCCAATTTTGCCGAAATTTTTGACAATACGCTCTTGGATATTGCCAAAGAAAACAGCGATATCTTCTCCGTTGTTACCGAGGGCGGCGAAAAAATCGTCCTATTCGAAAACATCAGTAAATACGTTACAGACAAACGCGATGATTTCTGCAAAGCCATTATCAATAAGCTGGTAAACTTTAGTTTTGAAAACATTTTTCACGAGAAGTTTGACTTCTACGCGACCATATTTGAGTACCTCATTAGCGATTACAATACCAACAGTGGGGGTAAATATGCCGAGTATTTCACTCCGCATGCAGTAGCCAAAATCATGGCTCAATGTTTGGTAACGGAGCCTGAAAAAGATGTCACCTGTTACGATCCTTCTGCTGGTTCAGGTACCTTATTGATGAACCTGGCGCATGCCATTGGTGAAGACAAGTGTACCATTTACTCGCAGGATATTTCACAGAAATCATCCAATCTCTTGCGTTTAAATTTGATTTTGAATGATTTGGTGCATTCCATCCCCAACATTGTAAAAGGCAATACCATTTTAGAACCTTACCATAAAGATGCCAATGGTAGGCTGAAACAATTTGATTTCATTGTTTCTAACCCTCCATTTAAATTGGACTTTAGCGATTACGTAGCGGATTTAGACACCAAAGAAAACCACGATCGTTTTTTTGCTGGGATGCCCAATGTGCCCAAAGCTAAAAAAGAAGGAATGGCCATTTATCCACTGTTCATTCAGCACATCATGCATTCGCTTTCTGCTAAAGGGAAAGCAGCCATTGTGGTTCCTACTGGATTTATAACAGCCCAAAGTGGAATTGAACGCAAAATACGGGAGCGCTTGGTAGAACAAAAAATGTTGCGTGGGGTCATCAGTATGCCGAGCAATATTTTTGCAACTACGGGAACTAACGTGAGTATTTTGTTTATAGACAATGCCAACAAAAAAGGTGACATCGTATTGATGGATGCTTCTAAATTAGGCACTACGGTAAAAGAAGGTAAAAACCAAAAAACCTTACTTTCTGCTGAAGAAGAACAAAAGATCATCAACACCTTTAACCAACACGAAGCCATGGAAGACTTCACGGTGGTGGTTTCGTATGAGCAGATAAAAGAAAAGAATTACAGCTTTAGTGCAGGGCAATATTTTGAGGTAAAAATTGAATATACCGACATCAGCCCTGCGGAATTTGAAGCCAAAATGAATGGGTTTAAAGCCAATTTGGACAGTCTTTTTGCAGAATCAAAAACCTTAGAAATAGCAATTCAGCAACAATTAAATGGTTTGAAGTATGAGTAAGTTGGAAATCAATCATGGAGATACTGATTTAATAAGCGATATCAGCTTGCTGATTGAGCAAAGTCAGCGCCACATTGCCACACAGGCTAATAGTACTCTTACCCAGTTGTTTTGGCAAATTGGCAAACGAATTAATGACGAAATACTATTAAACAAGCGGGCAGATTATGGTAAACAGATTGTCGTGACAGTGGCACGACAATTAGAAACAAAATACGGAAGGAGTTTTTCCGATAGAAATTTGCGTAGAATGATGCAATTTGCCACTGTTTTTAATGATTTTAAGATTGTGACACCACTGGCTACACAATTGAGTTGGTCTCATTTTATTGAGTTATTTCCA